>CAMBRJ010000163.1 GCA_945870175.1 Gemmatimonas phototrophica | reverse complement strand
CCACGGGCACGCACTCGAGTATCGCACCGCCCGCCGCCAGCACCGACGCATGCTTAATCGTCGACTCGTGATCACCGAGACAGTCGGTCACGAGCACGCAGCGCGCGGTCACGGGGATCTGCATGAGCGCCGTCGCCAGCGCACTGCTCCCACCGGGCCGCAGCGCATCCAGCGCACGGGCGATCTCGCGCACGGTGCCACGCCGCGTGCGCGGCGGCATGCGCCACACGCCGTCCGCATGCAAGGCCAGCACACCCACTGGATCACCCGACGCCTGCGCGACCGCGGCCAGCCCCACCACGACGGCGCACGCCATGCGCCACTTGCTCATGCCGCCCTCCGCCGGGAAGTCCATGCTGGCACTCCCGTCCAGCACGATCCACGTGGGCAACAGCGCGCGATCGTCGCTGAGGCGCACGAACGCGCGATCGCTGCGCGCCAGCAGCTTCCAGTCGAGCGCCCGCGGATCGTCGCCCTGCCGATACAGACGATACTCCGTGAACTCGCCGGCCGTTCCGCGTTGCCGCGAGCGGTGCGCGCCAGACGGTGCCGCCGCCACGGCACGGCGTGCCGGCCAGCGCACGCCGCGCAATGCATCGAGCAGCGGCCCGTAGTCCGCGCTCATCGCTGCGGAGGCAGACGCCGCGCGCTCATGCCGCGCAATCAGGCCGGCAGCGCGCTGACTGGCGCTGCCACGTGCGACAACAGCGCCTCGATGATCGGTTCTGCCGACACGCCGTCGGCCTCGGCCGCGAAGTTCGGCAGAATACGATGCCGGAGCACCGGCATGGCCACGCGCCGGATATCCGCCGGTGACACCGCCGCCCGCCCGGCCAGCAACGCCGCCGCTTTCGCGCCGAGAATCAACGCCTGCCCCGCGCGTGGTCCGGCGCCCCACCGCACATACTGACGCACGATGTTCGGCGCCGAGGCCTCCTGCGGCCGCGTGGCCCGTACCAGCTTCGCCGCATAGGTGAGTACCAACTCACTGCACGGCAACTCGCGCACGAGTTGCTGCAACGCCAACGCGTCATCCGCCGAGAAGACCGCTTCGATCGGTGCGCCGCGCTTACCGGTGGTGGTGCGGAGAATGGAGATTTCGTCGGCTTCGGTGGGATAGCCCACGCGAATGTCGAACAAGAAGCGATCCAGCTGCGCTTCCGGCAACGGATACGTGCCTTCCTGTTCGATCGGATTCTGCGTAGCGAGCACGAAGAACGGCTCCGGTAGCTTCATCGTCCGGCCGGCGGCGGTCACGCTATGCTCCTGCATCGCCTCCAGCAGCGCTGCCTGCGTGCGTGGCGGCGCGCGATTGATCTCGTCGGCCAGCACGACATTCGCGAACACCGGACCGTGCACAAAGCGAAACGCGCGCGACCCGCCGCCGCTCTCTTCGAGAATTTCGGTGCCGGTGATGTCGCTTGGCACAAGGTCAGGGGTGAACTGAATGCGACGGAACTCAAGTTGCATCGCATCGGCGAGGGACTTGATCATCAGCGTCTTCGCGAGGCCAGGCACACCGACCAGCAGAACGTGTCCACCCGCCACGAGCGCCATCAGAATCTCGTCTACCACCGCATCCTGCCCCACGATGCGCTTCGCAATTTCCGCGCGCAGCCGATGAACGGCCGCGATCAATGACGCCGGCGACCGTTCGCTCACCGGACCGGCCGACGCCGGCGGCCCGTCACGAACAGCGTCGACGCGTCACGCGCCCCCGCCGACTGCAGCGACTGCGCTTCGTTCACCACTTCGGCGCCGTGCAACTTGACCAGAAAGCTGTCGATCTGCTCGACGTCCGGCAAAAGCAGCGCCATCGCGGCCTGCTTCACCTCGCACACGCGCGTGTCCGGCGTTGCCTCGATCCGCACCGCATCCCACACCTCGGCCGCCTGCACGCGCACCGTCCACACGAGGGGCGCCTGATCGCTCGCGAGGCGAATGATCTCCGGTCTCACACGCAGCGAATTCACAAAGTGCGTGGTGCTCACCATCATGCTACGTGCTCCGGCAGGGTGGCCACATCGGCCGCCGGCACCAGGACCGGGGCGGCCGGAGGCAACGAATCGAGAAAGCGCGCGATCTGTTGGTCGAACATGTAGGTCGAACCCGTGACCGCAGTGCCCGCGTCCGTGAGGCGCGCCGCGATTACCAGCTCCTCGCCACCCTGCCCGCGAAGCACGAGATGCGAGGGACCCTGCTTCTCGATGAATGTCGCATACACCCCGCTACGGCGCGTGAAATAGCGCGCCGCCATCGCGATCACGTCGGCAATCGGCAGCGCGGTGAGACGTTCCTGCAATTGGCGATTCGACTGCTGGTGCATACGGGCGATCCGGATTGAGCGGGAGAACAGGAGGAATCACGACGGCGTGTCAGCGATCGGCTTCGACGGGGAACACCAATGTCCACCCGCGCTCGTCGTCTGAACCGCTCGCCGATTCGTCAACGTGCATCTGGCCGCCAAGGCACCCGGCGAGCACGGTGGCCAGCGGCTGATCGAGCGCCGTCACCGCATCGCGCACACCCGCGAACGGGTCAGACGCCGGACGGCGCGGCTTATCGTGAAGTATACGCGGTGCCACCGAGGGAGGTTGATCCCCGGCGACCTCCGGCGAGGCGTTCCGCCACCCTACCTGCAGCGCGATGAAGCCGCGCCCCAGTCGAACCCCGGTATTCACCGTCCCGCCCTCGAGACACGCCGACCGTACCGCCAACCCCACGACCAATTCCAGGAGACGGGACAGCCAGTGAAGGTCGCCGCGGATCGTCGGCAGGAGCACAGTGGGCTCGTCCACGTGGATCGGCACCATTGGGGCCCGGGCGCGCCACGTCGCGACCGCCGACAGCAGCGGATCGCGTGGGTCCACATCGGCCGTGGCCGCGGAAAAATCGCGGTGCGTCACCGTGTCATAGTCGCGGGCCGCCACCGCCAGCGCATGAACGGCCGCCAAGCGTCCCGCCGCCTCATCGGGGTCGCCGGGAGCCGCGAGCGTCAACAACGCCGACACTACGCCATGCACCGTCTGATCGCGCGCCCGCTCCGCGCGGTTCCACACCGCCGCCTGACGCTCGAGCTGCGCATTGGCCTCGGCCAACGCCGCATTCGCCCGCCGCAGCGCATCGGTGCGGCGCGACTTGTCCGTCGCCGCCGCCAGCTGATCGGCCACCACCCGCACCAAGGCGCGCTGCTCGTCACGCACGTGCGTGGCGTCGGCGAAGTAGAACGCGACCGCCCCGATCGGTCCGTCCGCCGTCTCCATCGGCGCCGCAATGATCGAGCGGAATCCGAGCTCCTCGGCGACCTCATGCCACGCGCCAAGCGATTCGTCAGCGAAGAGATCGGCGACCTCGACCAACCGTCGTTCCGCGACCGCCACCCCGCTCGGTCCGTCGCCCACGCGGACGCGCAGCGCGCCGATCCAGTGCCGATGCTTCGACGGCCATTCGTGCTGCGCCACCGGTCGCAGCAATTCGCCATCGTCACCCAGCTCCATCACCAGCGAAAACGTGGCACCGAGTATCGGCGTCACCCGATCGAGTGCGAACTGCTGCACATCACTCGGACGATCAGCCAGCAGAAAGGCGTGCGCGATCTCGCGCACCGCCAACAGTTCACGCGCGTCGCTCACCTTAAGAGGCCCGGGGGCGCGTGGGCGACAGCGGCCGCACTTCGAGCCGATGCACCAGCATATGCGCGGGCGCTTCGATCGCGAATCCGACTGCGTCGGCCACGTTCTTCGGCTCCAGCATCCACGTGCGATTCGTACCAGCGGGGAACAGGTCGGTGTCCACCGAACCCGGGGTGATCACCGAGACACCGACCCCGGCATCGCGCACCTCCAGCATCAGTGACTCCGCAAAGCCCATCACGAAGTGCTTGGTCCCCGTGTAACAGGTGCCGCCCACGAAGGTGTTGCGCCCCGCCGTGCTGCCGATGATGCACACATGCCCGTGGCCACGCGCCACCATGCCCGGTAACACCGCCCGTGTGACGTGATACAGCGCATTCACGTTCACGTCCACCTGCCGATGCCATTCTTCGGCGGTCATCTCGAGGAACGGCTTCATGACCGCCACGCCAGCGTTGTTGACCAGCACATCCACATGCAGTCCGGTCAGCCGCTGCCCAGTCACCAACGCGTCCTGCACATCGGCCGCGATGCACTGCACGGACGCGCCGAGTGCCTCGCCCTCGCGGGCGACATCCGCCAACCGCGACTCGTCGCGCGCGACGAGTATCAGGTCGTGCGTGGGCGCGAGCCGAAGCGCGATGGCGTGCCCGATACCACGCGACGCGCCAGTGATGAGCGCGACCGGTCGGGAAGTGGCGGAAGGAGTCATACGCGAAAAGTACCCGTATGCCGCTTTGAGGAAAGCCAATCAGTGCAAGTCAGGGATACAGAACCGTTACTGATCCGTCGCCACTTGTTCACGCGAACATCGGAATTTGTCACGGTAAGCTCGTCGGTACCTCGCCCGCGGTCGTCTCTCTGGTCCACATTGGTGAAAGCTTCCTCGCGAACCGCCTGCACGGTCCTCGGCCTCCTGTTCGGGGCCTGCCGATCCGGTGAGTCCCCGCCAGCAACGGCCGACTCCACCGCCACGTCATCAGCGGCCGACACGCTCCGGCCGGTCGTCGTGACGTCGGCCGTCCTGAACGACGCCGACGATCCCGCCATCTGGATCGACACGCTGAATCCGTCCCGCTCGCTCGTCATCGGCACTGATAAAGGCGACAGCACCGGCGGACTCTACGTCTTCACGCTCGACGGGCGCATCGACAGCACCCGCACGCGTCGTCCACTCAAGCGCCCCAACAACGTCGACGTCATCACCGGCGTGTCCTTGGGCGGAAAGCGCATCGACATCGCCGTCACCGCCGAACGCGGCACGATGTCGCTGCGCATCTTCCGGCTGCCGGACATGACGCCGATCGACGGCGGCGGGATCGCAGTATTTGATGGCGATGCCACCCGCGCCCCGATGGGCGTCGCGTTGTACCGGCGACCACGCGATGGCGCCGTGTTCGCCATCGTCGGCGGCAAGAGCGGCCCGAGTGCGGGATATCTCTGGCAGTACCGCCTCGCCGATGCCGGCAACGGCACGCTCACCGCGACCCGCGTTCGGACATTCGGCGCGTATAGCGGCAAAAAGGAAATCGAAGCCATCGCCGTCGATCAGCAGCTCGGATTCGTCTACTATAGCGACGAGACCGTGGGCATTCGGAAGTACTACGCCGATCCCGATCGCGCCGACGCCGCCACGGAGCTCGCGCTCTTCGGCACCTCGGGGTTCGTGGGCGATCACGAAGGCATCGCCGTGTACCCCACGAGCGACTCCACCGGCTACCTCGTGGTCTCCGACCAACAGGGGCATCGCCTGCAACTGTTTGCGCGCGAAGGCACCATGGGCGCGCCACACTCGCACGTCGCACTGGCCACGATTCCCGTGGCCGCGCAGGAAACGGATGGTCTTGACGTGACCAGCCGCGCACTCTCGCCCGCGTTTCCCGAAGGACTGCTCGTGATGATGTCGACCGACAAAACGTTCCACCTCTACGACTGGCGTGACGTTCGCAAGCGCCTTCCTCCCAACTGATGATCCCCATGAATTTGTCGCTTCGCAGTCTGGCCTTGGGCCTGCTGTGCGCCGCTGCCCCGCTCGGCGCCCAGGGTGTGGTGACGGGCTCCGTCACTGATCCCAACGGTCGTCCGCTCTCCGGCGTCCTCGTCACCGTCGACGGCACCGCGATTCGTGCCGCCACCCAAAACGGCACATATCGCGCGGCCAACGTTCCGGCCGGTGCTCGCACGCTGACCTTCCGCTATATCGGCTTTCAGGCCGTCACCAAGACGGTCACGGTGACGACTGGTGCCACCGCCACGCTCGACGTCAAGATGGCCGACGCGATGACCTCGCTCGCCGCCGTACAGGTGAAAGGACAGGTCGCCGGACAGGCCTCTGCACTCAACCAGCAGCGCACCGCCTCCACGATCTCCAGTGTCATCGACAACGAACTCGTGGGTCGACTCCCTGATCCGAACATGGCCGAAGCGCTCGCCCGGGTTCCGGGTGTGGCCGTCCTCCGCGACCAGGGCGAAGGACGCTTCGTGCAGATTCGCGGCACCAACGCGGATCTCAACTCGATGTCGCTCAACGGCCTTCGTATCAGCTCGCCCGAGCAGAACAGCCGTCAGCTGCCGATGGATATCGTGCCGTCAGATCAGGCCGCGCAGATCCAGATCGCCAAGACGCTCACGCCGGACATGGACGCCGACGCGATCGGCGGCAACGTCAACATCGTCACGCGCACCGCACGCGCCAATCAGCCGTTGCTCAACGCCACCTTCGCCGGTGGCGCCAATCAGCTCGGCGGCGGCGCACTGGTGAACGTCGGTGCCAACGCCGGCAAGCGATTCGGCGCCTCGCAGAAGTTTGGCGCGATGGTCGGCGGTACGTATTACAAGAACGAGCGCGCCTCGCAGAACATCGAGGGCGACTGGTGCGCGCAGACGCGCAATTGCGGCGTCGCCCCGTCGCTCACCTCGCTCGACGCACCGAACCTGTTCGAACTGCGCGACTATCCGCAAGTGAACCGCCTCCGCGCGGGCCTCAACGGGACGCTCGACTACCTGCTGTCCAACAACAGCAAGCTGTTCGTGCGCAGCACGTTCAATCGCTTCTCCGATGACGAAGTTCGCGCCCGTGCCCGCTTCCGCTTCCGCGGCGGCGGTGGCTCTCGCTGGACGCAGGTCACGCCCGACTCCGGCATCACGACCGGATCGCAGTTCGACCGCGACATCCGCGCGCGCGAGGTCATTCAGGACATTCTCACCGCGCAGGTTGGCGGCGAGCATTTCGCCAAGGACGGCAAGTCGCTCGATTGGGCCATCGGCACGTCGCGCGCCTCTGAAAGCCGT
>CAMBRJ010000162.1 GCA_945870175.1 Gemmatimonas phototrophica | reverse complement strand
CATCGAGCGGCGTGGGACCGTAGCGCGTCAGCGAATGCCAGATCGCCTCGCCGTCGACCGACACGGTCTCGAGCGAGTACTCGGTGCCGCGCAAGAACTCCTCGGCCAGCATGGGATTGGCGGGGGTCGCGCGATAGCTCGCGAGCATGGTGTCGAGCGACGCCAGATCGCGAATTCGCTGCGTCGCGATGGCACCGGCGCCCGCGGGCGGCTTGAGCACGACGGGGAACCCGACCTCGGCGATGAACTCGAGCGCCTCCTCGCGGGAGGCAATCAATCGATGGCGAGCCACGGGGACGCCCGCCGCACGCAAGGCATCCTTCATGCGCGCCTTGTCACGGAAGTTGTGCGCGGCCTCACTGCTCAGTCCCGGAATACCAAGCCGTTCGCGCACGATCGCCAGCGGCTGCTGCAGCTGCTCGTAGGCCCCGAAGCAGCGTGCGATGGCGCCGTGCGTGGCGCCGAGGGCGCGTACGGCGTGTTCGAGCGACGCGGCGTTCGTGACGTCATCGACTTGCCAGTGCGCGGCCAACCGCGCCGCGACACTCGGGGCGAGGGCGTCGAGGGCTTGCTGCGCAATGACGCCCACGCGCACGGCCGGCACATTGGTGGCGGCCTCGATCATCTGCGTGGCGGCGGGCGAGAAGATGGGGCAGACGAAGATCACGAACATGCCGCGGCTCTATCGGGAAGGATCGAGGGCGGAGACACGATCGCGGTGTTGCCCGTGGGGCAACACCGCGAGACATGCGTGGATAGCGATTGAACTTACTGGCAGACCCACGCGTTTCCGCGGGTGGTCGCCGTGGCCTTGACACCGGTCGCCGAATCAGCGGCGGTGAAGGTGACGGTCTCAAGCGCTCCGTCTTCCTGGTTCTGCGTGGTGCAGATGGCCACCTTGCGCACGGTGAACGTCCCCGTGCTGTCGGCATCGATGATCCCGAAATCTTGCGGCTTCGTCGAAGCCGGCGCCCGCGTGGCGGTGAGCTTTATGCGAGCGGCGGCCGGCCAGTTCTTACCCTTGAAGGTAATGCGAGCGCCCTGCGGCGACCGCTCGGCTTCGATGGACAGCTGGGGTTTCGCCTGTCCCGTAATCGCGCTGGCGATGGTTGCGGTTAACGACAGCGCGGTGATGGTCAACACCGGGGCCAGCATGCGGCGCACGAATGCCTGCATCGCACATCCTCCTAGGTAGGTGACGCCCCGGACCGATGCCGAGGCGTACAAGTGAAAATTGGAGCGCGAGAAGGGAGAACGCAAACCGGTCCCCCACCCTATCACCGATGGATCACGGCGGTCCTAGCGCTCGAGCTTGAATCCCGGATCGATGGCGGGGCGCTTCGGTGTCGTCGCCACATACCAGCCAGTGAGGTACATCCACTGCGTCATACGGGTGAGCTTCGGATAGTCGATGGCCGACGGCTTGTCGCGCGGCGTGTGATAGTCGGGATGCAGGTTCGTGGAGTACATGACGGCGGGCACGTTGAGCCGCGCGTACGGCACATGATCACTGCGGAAATACCATCCTTCCGGATGCGTGGGCCGATCCCAGATTGAATCGAGCTTGAAGGCACCCGTGAGGGTGTTGGCTCGCAGCGCCATGTCGACCAGTTCCGTGGAATTGCGATGCGGCGGCTGGATGCCGAGCAAGCTGGCTGAATCGGGGTTATTGCGGCCGATCATATCGCCGTTGAGAACGGCCACGATGTTCTGCAGGGGTACGACCGGATGCGCGGCATGATAGCGCGAACCGAGCAGGCCCCGCTCTTCGGCGCCGTGATACACGAAGAGTACCGAACGCTTGCCGGGCTGCTTCACGAAGGCGCGGGCGATCGCGAGGAGCGCGACGCTGACGGTGCCATTGTCGTCGGCACCAGCCCACACGGAATCACCCGCGATGACATAGCGCACGCCGTCGTGGTCCTGGTGCGAGCTATACAGCACGTATTCGTCGCGCAGCTTGGGATCGGTGCCGCGCACGACGCCGATGATGTTGCTGGATGGCGTCATGAAGTGTTCGACGCGCACGTGCATCTCGGCGGTGGCACCGGCTTTGAGCGCGGCCGCCATCGACCCACGCACGAGGAACGACGGCGTGGGCGCGCTGCGCGCGGACTGCGGACGGGCGGCCTGTGTGGCCTGACCGGCGAAGCGAGGCGCGCCGCCGTCGACGTCGTACGTGCCGCGCTCGCGCAGCACGCCGAGTCCGTCGAACGCGACGTCGGTGATGGAGTCGGCCACGAGGAGGATGGCCACGGCACCGCGCCGCTGGACGCGCTGCGTCGCGGCGGCGATCGCCGCGTTGGCGTACCGCACTTCGGCCGAATTAGTGGTGGTGCGAACCGACGCGGCCGGCGGCGTCGTGATCTGCAGGGCAGCGATCTTGCCACGCACGTCGATGGTGGAGTCCGCACCGGTGCCGAGCCACACGATCGGGGCGCTGACATCGGCGTTGGCCGAACCCAGTGGCACAAAATCCTTCCAGACCACGAGTGCCTTATCACCGAGGGCACCGGTGGTGGACACGGTGGAGACGCGCGTGCGCACCATGTTGAACCACTGGAAGTAGCTCTGGTCCTCACCCATCGGCTTCACGCCGATTTGGCGCATCTGCTCGGCGACCCAAATGGACGCGCGCATTTCATCGGGCGTGCCCGCTTCACGACCGCGCATGCCGTCACCGGCCATCGCGTAGAGATCCCGCTCGAGATCGGTGCGCTTGATGGCGGACATCGCCAGCGGCACGGCCGCGTTCGCGGTGGTCTTGCCCTTGGCGTTGGCTTGCGCTGACAGCGTGAGCCCGGGGGCGAGCGTCGCGGCGAGGGCCGCGAGCCGCACGATTCGGATTGAGAACATCAGGGTCCTGGCCGGTAGGAGCGAAGAGTGTGCGCGGCTATGTCCGCATCAAGAAAGTACACGGGCTTGAGCTGGCCGCGAGCAAACCTGGCCGCCTGATCGCTGTAGTGCGGCGAGGTGGTGGTGCACGGGGGCGATGAACCGTATGGTAGGGCGAACGCTCTCTCCCAATTTCATGACCTATCCTCTGCGCACCCTGCTTGTCTCCCGCGGCGCGACCTTCGGCGCCGCCCTGCTACTGACACTGGCTCCCGCCGGCATGGTCGGCCAGCCCAAACGCCAGCCTCCGGCACCGCCGCGGCGCCAGCCCGCCTCCTTCGTCATTACCGGGGCGCGCATTGCCGACGGCACCGGTGCCCCACTGCGCGCCGCCAGCGTGCGGGTGCAGGGAGACTCCATTGCGGCCGTGGGCGCCATCACTCCGCGCCCGGGCGAGCCGGTCATCGACGGCACCGGTATGGTGCTCGCCCCCGGCTTCATTGACACCCACAATCACTCGTCGTCGGGGGTGGAGGTCGAACCCACCGCGGTCTCGCAGGTCTCGCAGGGCATCACCACCATGGCGGTAGGGCCGGACGGCAGTTCACCGTGGCCCGTGGGCGAGTACCTGCAGCGCCTGCGCACCAAGCCTCCCACGGTGAACGTGGTCACGTTCGTGGGGCACGCCACGATCCGCCGCGAGGTCATTGGCTACGACTACAAGCGCCAGGCCACCGCCGACGAGGTGGTCCGTATGGCCGCGTTGGTCACGCAAGCGATGAACGAGGGCGCCTTTGGCCTCAGCTCGGGGCTGGAGTACGAGGTGGGGAGCTACTCGGCCACCGACGAAGTGGTCACCATGGCGCGCGCCGCGGGCGCCAGAGGCGGCATCTACATCTCGCATATCCGCGACGAGGCCGATCTGGCCATGGACGCCATTCGTGAAGCCATCACCATTGGCGAGCAGGGCAAGGTGCCCGTGCAGATCACGCACATCAAACTGGGCACCGTGGGCGTGTGGGGGCAGGCCAACCAGGCGGTGGCCATGGTGGAAGCGGCCCGGCAGCGCGGCGTGGATGTGACCGCCGATGCGTATCCGTACCTCGCGTGGCAGTCCACGCCGCGCGTGCTCATTCCCAACAAGCGATACACCGACTCGGCCAGCGTGCGGCGCGGGCTGGATGATATCGGCGGCGCGAAGAACGTGCAGATCACTCGCTGGGGCGCGCATCCCGAGTTTATCGGCAAGCGGCTCGACGAGGCGGCGCGTCTGCTCGCGGTCAGCGACATCGAGGCCTATGTCCGCTTCCAGGGCGACAAGGAATCCGGGATGATTGGCCACGCGATGACCGAGGCAGACCTGCGCACATTTTACCGGCAGCCGTGGGTCATGGTGGCCAGCGACGGCGGTATTGCCAACAATCACCCGCGCGGCGCCGGCACCTTTCCGCGCGTGCTGGGGCAGTTGGTGCGTAAACAGCAGTGGATGACCCTTCCCGAGGCTATTCACAAGATGTCCGGTATGCCGGCGGCGCGATTGGGGCTGCGCGACCGCGGCACGGTGAAGCCGGGGATGAAGGCCGATCTCGTGCTCTTCGACGCGGCCACCGTGATCGACCGCGCCACCTTTGCGCAGCCGCGCGCGCTGTCCACCGGAATTCAGCGCGTGTGGGTGAACGGCGCGCTGGTGTGGACGGGCACAGCGGTCACGGATGCGCGCCCGGGGCGCGTGCTGTCGCGGAAGTAGCAACGCATTCGTGGCCGCGGCCACGAATCGGGTGGATGCACGTGGGGGGAGAGAACCAGCGCCCGCCGATTCTCTCCCCCCACGCGTTGTCGCTCGTGCCGCGAGCCGGTCAGTACCCCGTGTTCTGCCCCAGCAGCGGTGAGACTCGCACGTCGCGGAGGGGAATGGGGAAGAGCAACTGTCCCAGCCGGTCCTGAATCCCCTTCACCTGGACCACCCTTCCGAGCCGGATAAGGTCGGGCCAGCGGTCCCCTTCAAGCGCGAGCTCGAGGCGGCGCTCCAGTTCGATCTGGCTGATCACGTTCGCCTGGGTGGTGACCTGATCCCCCAAGGTGTGCCGCGCCAAACCGGCGCGGACACGCACCTTGTTGTACTGCGCCACGGCTTCGGGGAGGCGATTGAGTCGCGCCAGCGCTTCGGCCTTGATGAGGACCACTTCAGCGAGGCGGATGACGTGCACGTGCTCTGTGCCCGGGCGGGCCGACCACTTGGTGCCGTTGAGCGGGCGGGCGGCAACGCCGCTGGGTCGAACGCTCACCGTCTTGCGGAGATCGCCCGCGGTGTACGCCGCGTCGAGCCCGGCGCTGGGCGCCACTTCAGCGCGCCCCACCGAGAGGTAGTAGTTGCTGAGCCCATTGGTTTCCGTGGTATTGAAGGCGACGCGGAAGATATCCTCGGTGGTGTTGCTCCCCAGCACCGTGAACAGATCGGCGTACGCCACCACGAGTGTGTCACGCCCCGTCAGCACCGAATTGGCGGCATCCAGCGCGGCCTGGTAATCGGCTTGGCTGTTGGCGTTCCCCGTGAGCCCCGCACGGTAGAAGAGCACGCGGGCGCGGAGCGCGCGCGCGGCCACCGGCGTGGCGTAGCGGGTATTGGTGGTATTGCGGGTGAGCGCCTGCGCGCTGTCGAGGTCCTTCAGGATCTGCGTATACACGTCGTTCACCGGCGTCCGCACGTAGGCCTTCGACTCGTCGGGACCGATGGTGACCTTGGTGGGAATGGGGACCGGCCCCCAGTACTTGACCAGGTTGTGGAAGCCGAGCGCGCGAATGAAGTACGCCTGTCCCATGACGTCGGCGCGGGTCGCCTCAGGAATGGTGGTGACCGTGGGGATCACACCAATGAGCAGGTTGGCCCGGTTGACGCTGGAGTAAATCGCGGTCCAGAAGCCGGAGACCTCCGAGTTATCGGCCTGCATCCGGTTGGACTGCATCTCCCCGAGGTACTGGAAGGTGCCCGACCACACGGCGTTGTCGGCGGCGAGATCGCCCACCAGCAGCGCCGAGAGACCGTAGTAGTTGCCGCTCTGCAACGCGTCGTAGGCGCCGTTGAGGGAGGCGGTCGCCGTGGCGGCGTCCTGAATCATCTGGTCCTGCGGGAGCGACGTGACGGGCTCCGTCTGCAGGATACTGTCGCAGGCAGCAGTGGCAGCCAAGGCGGCTAGCGCGACGAGGCGCGCGAGCGAGCGGGTGCGGCTCTTGAGGAAAGTCATGATCACCATCCGGCGTTGATGCCCACGGTCCAGGTGCGGGCCAGGGGGTACGCGTAGAAGTCGACGCCCAACGAGAGATTCGCGTTGGTGCCGGCCGAGTTGACGTCGGGGTTGTAGCCCGTGTAGTTGGTCCACGTGGCGAGGTTGCGTCCGCTCACGTACAGGCGGGCATTGTCGGCCCGCATCTGCTTCGCGAGCGACGCCGGGAGGCGCCACCCGAGGGAGACCTCCTGCAGGCGCACGAAGGAGCCGTCCTCGATGAAGCGGTCGGACATGAAGCGGGCGCCACCGGTGCTGCCCATACGGGGCTGGTTGGTGATGTCGCCAGGCTTCCGCCAGCGATTGCGCACGTTGCCGAACTTGTTGTCGGAGGAGTTTCCGCCGTCATCGGCGAAGAGACGATTCATGTTGAGGAGTTCGTTCCCCTGCGTGAATTGGAGGAACGTCCGGACGTCGAGACCTTTCCAGCGCATGGCGTTGGTCAAGCCGCCGAAGTAGTCGGGCTGTGCGCTGCCCACGGCGGTGGAGAGGTCCGCGGTGACTGGGGTCGTCGTTTCCCCGCCGTCGGCGCGGCGATAGACGGCGTTCCCGGTGGCTGGGTCCACCTTGAGAAAGTCATAGACGAAGAACGTGCCAACGGGCTTGCCCACCATGGCCACGCTCGTGAGGCGTCCCGAGGTGGTGGAGTTCACCGGCTGTCCGTCGGAGAGCGCGGTGATGAGGTTGCGGTTCCAGGTGATGTTGATGTCACTGGTCCACTCGAACCCGTTGGTGCCGGGACGACGGATATTCACCGTCTGCAGCTGCAGGTCGACACCGCGGTTACGCAGCGAGCCGACGTTGTCGGCCACGGTGGTGTAGCC
>CAMBRJ010000161.1 GCA_945870175.1 Gemmatimonas phototrophica | reverse complement strand
GTTCCAGTTCGACATCTTCTCGCGCGGGCGCGCCGGCGCGGGGTTGCAGAATCTGGCGATGGTCAATCCGCCGCTCTGGTTCATGGAAGGTCTCGCCGAGTATTTCTCGATCGGACCCGAACACCCATGGACCGATGCGTGGGTCCGCGACGCCGTCACCAACAACGCGCTGCCCACCATCGCGCAAATGACCGAGCGCCCTGACAAGTATTTCCCGTATCGCTACGGATTGTCGGTGTGGCAGTATGTGGGCGCCCGGTGGGGCGACGAGGTCATCGGCGAGATCATGAACGCGGTGCCCAGCGTCGGCATCGATCGTGCCTTCCGTCGCGAAATCGGCATGTCACTCGATGAGCTCAGCGCCGAGTGGAAGCAGGCCATGCAGACCAAGTATCTGCCCATCGTGGCCGAGCTGCAGCGCCCGCGCAGCTTCGCCGAGCCCTTGCTCTCGCAGAAGCGCTCCGGCAGCATCGCCAGCCTCTTCGTGGCCCCGGCGCTCTCCGACGACGGCAAGCTCATTACCTACATCGCCTACGGCAGCTTCCTGCGCGGGGAAGTATTCCCCGAGATGTATCTCGCCAACGCCGAGACGGGCAAGCGGATCACGCGCCTGGTCAAGACGACGTTGAATCCTGACTTCGAACAGCTGCGCTACGTCTACTCGCAGCCCTCTTTTTCGCCCGACGCCAAGATGCTCGCCTTCACCGGACAGAGCGGCGGACGCGACGTGCTGTACGTGATGGACGTGAAGAGTCGCAGGATCCTGAGGAAGTTCGATTTCGAGCTCGATCAGGTGTTGAGCCCAAGCTTCTCGCCCGACGGGCGTCGCATCGTGTTCAGCGGCATGCGGCGTGGCTCTAGCGATCTCTACATCGCGTCGCTCGACACCGACGGGTACACGCAGGTCACGAAGGATCCCTACGGCGACCTACAGCCGCAGTGGTCGCCCGATGGACGCACGATCGCGTTCACCAGTGACCGTGGCGACGACACCGACCTCGATATCCTCAAGATCGGCAAGTGGAAGCTGGCGCTGCTCGATCTCGAGACGCAGAAGGTCACGGTCATCAACGACCAGGGTGGACGCAGTCTCAATCCGCAGTGGGCGCCCGATGGCAAGTCACTGGCCTACATCACCGATCGATCCGGCGTCGCCAACATCTTCCTGTACGATCTCGAGGCGAAGCAGCACTACCAGCTCACGAACGTACTGGGCGCGGTAACGGCCGTGGCCGAACAGTCGCCCGCGATCACCTGGGCGCGCGGCGCCGACGTCCTGGCCTTCGTGTACTACGAGAAAACCGACCACGCGATCTGGAAGATCAAGAATCCGCGGTCGCTCAAGAAGGAACCGTATCGCAATCCCGTCGTCGTGGCCCAAGGGGGCGTGCTCAGCGGCGCGTCGACCAAGCCCGCCGCCCCCGTCACACCGGTCACCCCGGTCAAGGTCGATCCCACGGCGCATCTGAATCGCGCCACACTCACCGACACCGCGGCCGCCCGGCAGTCGTTCTACCGGCCCACCGTCGGCGTCTCGGCGCGCGCGTCCGACGATCTGCCGGTATCCGTGGCCGCGCGACTCGCGGAAACGGTGAGCGTGCGTGCCTTGCTGGACAGCTTCGACTTCAATCTCCCCGACTCCACCAAGTTCCGCGATTACCGCTATCGGGCGCGTCTCACGCCGGAATACGTCGCACAGCCGTCCATCGGCTATCAGCAGGGCGGCTTCGGTCAGGGCACGTTTGGCGGCACCACGGTCGTCCTCAGCGATCTGCTCGGCGACCGTCGACTTGCGCTCTCTGGCGCGATCAATGGGCAGCTCAGCGACGCGCAGGTGTTCGTGGGCTACACCAGCCTCGGGCGCCGATTGCAGTACACCACGGGGGTGATTCAACAGCCGATCTACCTGCTGTCGAATTACATCCAGGAGCCGCTCGGCAACGACCAGTTTTCGGAGTCGCAGGAGATCACGCGACTCGTCTTGCGGCAGGTGTTCGCCGCCGGCCTGTATCCGCTCAATCGCTTCACGCGATTCGAGCTCGGCGCGCGCTTCCAGAACATCGATCAGCAGGTCTTCCCGTTCACCCGTTTGGTCGACTACCAGCAGGGCTACGCCAGCGGCTTCGAGCGCGGTCCCACGCGGAACGTGGCATCGGCCAACACGATCTCGCCGTATCTGGCGTTCGTGACCGACAACACGCTCTTCGGGTACACGGGACCAATCTCGGGGCGCCGTCTGCGCCTTGAGGTGGAGCCGAGCGTGGGCACGTGGAAGTGGACTGAGTATACGGCCGACATTCGTGGCTACTACCCGATCCTGTTCAACTACATCACGTTCGCCACCCGCTTCACGACCAACCTGTCGGTGGGTCGCGACGAGCTGCGTTTCCCGAAGTGGATCGGTCGTCCGGACTTCATTCGCGGCTACAACCGCGAGGACCTTGGCTCGATTACGTGTACCGGTCTGCCCACCGACGACGGCACGTCCTGCAATTCCGTTGAGCTGATCGGCAGCCGGGTCGCCTTCGCCAACGCCGAACTACGCTTCCCGATTATCCGGAGCTTCGCCGCGGCTCGCCTGCCCATCGGACTCCCGCCCATCGACGGCCTCTTTTTCTACGACGCCGGCGTGGCCTGGTCGAAAGGGCAGCAGGTCGTGGGCAGCCGCCCCGACGGATACGATTTCTCGCGTGAGCGGGCGTTGCTCCAGAGCTACGGCTTCGGCGTGCGCATGAACCTGTTCAACATCGCGATCGTACGCTGGGACTGGGCGGTCCCGGTCAGCCGCCCCGGCACGAAGGGGTTCGGGACCTGGTTCTTCGGCGCCAGCTACTGAGCCACCCCCCCACGATCCACGCAGGGCTGAGAACACGGGGGGGCGATAGGGGATTTCCCCTGCTGTCCCCCCTCCCTGCTCCTGCCTCTGGCAGGTACGTTTCCTAGGTGCGCACGCCCTTTGTGACGGCGCTCGTGCTCCTCGCGTGCGGTGTTGCCAGCGGCTGTGCCGATCGCTCGTCCCGCCCCCCCGGAGCCGACGCCACTCCCAGTATTCCTGGTGGTCCGGACCCGATCGTGTTGCGCGTTTCGCGCGACGGCGGTGTCATGAGCGCTACCCGCTATCCGGATCTCGAGTCCACGCTGTGGCGATCGAGCGCCCGGGTCCCGGCCCTCGCTCGAATCATCGCGTTCGGCGCCGAAGACGGATACCTCGCGGCGGTCGACACCAGCGGTGCCCCGGTCCGCATTGACATCCGCCTTGGCACGGTCACGACGTCGCGGACCGACGACGTGGCCGTGGCCTCGTCGGCCGACGGTGGCGCGATCTACGCGCTCACCACCAACGGCGAGATCACCCGATACACGCCAAGCGGCGGCGACTGGCGCTTCACGCCCACGCTGCCGGCCCACGCGTTGTACGCGCAGACCGATGGCTCACTCATCGTGGCCGGTGCGAAAGGGGATCGCGCGATTGTGTGGCGCGTGCGTCCTCCCGGACAGAACGTCACCGATAGTCTGTCGTTCGACATCGGCGGCAACGAGGCCACGCTGCGCAAGTCACTCGGCGCCACCGCCGGCGCCGTTGGTGATCGGGTGTTCTTTGGCGGCAACGAAGAAGTCATTGCCGTCCGCACGCGCGATCTCGCCAAGGCGCTGGAAGTGGACATCGGTGATCCCGTCACGGCGATCGCGGCCACACCAAGCGGTGACCGCCTGTTCGTGGCGATCGAGAACGAAGAGTTGTTGCGCGTCGTCGATCGCTTCGAAGAAGGGGTGAAGGGAAAGATCACCCTGCCCGGCGTGCCACGGGCCTTGCGTATGGACCCGTTGGGTCGCGTGCTGCTGGCGCGTGGTGGCGCCGACTCGGTGTATGTGGTCAGCCTCGGCAGCGATGCCGTGATCGGCGTGGTACGCAGCGCATGGCGCGGCGATTTGCCGTTGGTATTGCCCGACGGCGCGATCGCCACCACGCGTGGCGAGGACGTCGTGTTCGCGCATCCGTCCTCCCTGAAGGATATGCGCACCGTGGTCGGCGGCGCGCGTCAGTTCTGGTATACGTTACGCTGGAACGGCTTCCGCCCTCGCGCCGCCGGTCTCGATCAGCCCGTGCAGTTTCGCACCAGCGCACCGCGCGACTCGATGGACTACGCCGACAGCGCCGCGGCGCGCGGCCTCGCTCGCGACAGCGCGCGCCGTGATACGGCCACGACGTCGTCGTTCACCGTGTCGTTCGCGGCCGTGCTTGACGAGAAGCAAGCGCGTCAGGTCGCGTCACGCATTCGCGTGGATGGAGAAACACCGCGCATCACGACGTCCGATCGTGCAGGAACGACCTTGTATCGCGTCGTGCTCGGTCCGTACCCGACACGCGCCGACGCCGATCGCGTCGGCAAAGCGTCGGGGCAGAGCTACTGGATCTTCGAGGGGGCACCGTGACGCCGCTCAGTCTGACGGAATCGTGGGAGATGGAGGGTCGCCGCTTGGCGCCTCTGCTCGATGGAATGTGCGCCGTGGTGATCGCCGCGACCGACGCCGCCTTGGCGACGTCGATGGCCCTTGGTGTCGCGCGGGCACAGGGACAGCGTCGACGCGTGGCCGTGGCCGACTTGATCGGCGAAGCCCCAGCCATCGAAGCGCTGCTCACCGGCGATGATCCCCACGGCATCTCCGACAGCTTTCTGTACGGGGTGTCGCTCAACAAGATTGCACGGCCGATGGCCGGCGTCGATAACGTCTTCCTGATGCCCAGTGGTACGGAAGCCGTGGCGCACGCTGAGGTCTATGCCAACGAACGGTGGCGCCGTCTTGCCGCCGGCTTTCATCAAGTCGGTGCGCTGCTGGTCGTCGTCGCCAATCCGGCGGCGCCAGGCTTCGGCGACCTGTGCGCCTACGTCGGCGCGCTGATGCCGGTGGGTGACACGGTGTTCCCCACCCCGCCGGGTGTGCCGCTCATTGCACCACCCGCCCCCCCCACGCCCGAGCCTCCCGCCCCGCCCCCGCGGCCGAACGCGGCGCGTGCGCGAGCGGCCGCGGTGGAAGACCAGTCGAGCCGCCGACGTCGCCTGATTGCGATGATGTCCGTGCTCGGCGCGGTCGCCGTGGCCGGTGGCGCGTTCTGGCCCCAGCTGATGGCGCGCTTGCCGGAGCCGGTCGCGGCACTGCTCACGGGCAAGCAGCGCGCGCCCGACAGTACCGCCATGGTGGTGCCGCCCACCCCGATGGACACCTCCGTGCGCAGCGACAGCGCCACGCGTGACTCGCTGCTGCGGGATTCCACCGCCGCCATCATTCCCGGTCTGGACAGCGTTCCTCCCGCCAGTCCGCCGCTCGCCGTGGAGAACGCCGCTGACTCGGCGGCCGCGTCGCGCTATGCCGTGTATTTCGCGACCGCCAACACGCGCGCCGGCGCCATGCCCGACGCCCGCGTGCGCGCGCTCGACGCGGTCGCCCTGTCGCCCGTGGCCGAGGGCAACGAACAGTGGTTCCGCGTGACGGTGGGCGCCTCAGCGACGCGCGCGCAGGCCGAGTCGCTGCTCACCAAGCTGCGCTCCCAGAAAATCGTTGGCTCGGGAAGCATCGTGTCGGTCCCGTATGCGTTGCGGCTCGCGCGCAACGTCACGCCAACCGTGATCCCCACGCGACTCGCCGAACTGGCGACGCGCGGCATCATCGCGTATGCGCTGCTCCAGCCTGATGGCAGCGCGACTGTGTATACCGGCGCGTTCGAGTCGCCGATGCAAGCGACCCCGCTTGCGGATTCTTTGCGCACCCTGCGCGTCGAGACTGTGTTGGTTTATCGAACTGGGAGAGCGTTCTAGTGCGTCTGACGAAGCTCGAGGTCCATGGCTTCAAGGCCTTTGCCGATCACTTGGAGTTTGTGTTCGAAAAGGGTGTGACGGCCATCGTTGGCCCCAACGGCAGCGGCAAGTCGAATGTATCCGACGCCGTGCGGTGGGTGCTCGGCGAGCAGCGTGCGCGCGCGATGCGCGGCGCGAAGATGGAAGACGTGATCTTTCACGGGTCGTCGTCACGGAAAGCCGTGAACATGGCCGAAGTGTCGCTGCATTTCGACAACTCGGAAGGCGACCTCCCGGTCCCGTTCAAGGAAGTCGTCATCACGCGGCGCCTGATGCGTTCGGGGGAAAGTGAGTATCTCCTGAATCGCGCGCCGTGCCGTTTGCGAGACATCCAAGATCTGGTGCGTGGCACGGGACTCGGCGCCGATTCCGGCGTCGTCATCGAAAGCCGGATGATCGACGCCCTGCTCTCTGACCGGCCGGACGAACGTCGCGAGCTCTTCGAAGAGGCGGCTGGTGTCGGCCTGTATCGCGATCGTCGCCGCAGTGCCGAGCGCCGTCTCGAGGAAACGACCGTCGACCTCGCCCGCCTCGATGACCTGATCAATGAAGTGCAGAGCCAGGTGCGTTCGCTCGCGCGCCAGCGTCGCCGCGCCGAGCGGCACGCCGAGCTGACCGCGCGTCGGTTTCAGGTCGAGATTTCGCTGGCCACGCGCGAGATGGCGTCGTGGCGTGAGGAACTCGCGGCGCTCGACGATCGTCTCGTCGCACTGCAGCAAGACGTGCCGGGCGGTGAGGATGCCATCGCGCAAGCGGAGCTGCTGCGTGAGCAGGCGCACGGGGCGCGTTCCGCGGCGGAAGCCAGCCGTCTCGAACTCGCGCGCCTCTCCACCGAGCAGCGAGACACTACGCAGAAGCTCGAGCGCGAACTCGCGGTCAGCGAGGAGCGTCAGCGCAGCACGACCATGCGCAAGCAGCGTGCGGACGAAGAGCGGAAGGAAAACGAAGCCTTTGGCCGTCGCCTGCGTGACGATCGTGAGCGGGCCATCGGCGATCGCACCACGCTCGAGACGGAGCTGGCCGACGCCGGTGAGGCACTCCAGGAACGCCTCGCCGTCGAGCAGACCACGCGTGAAGCGGTGCAGCAGGCACGTGCGGTACTGGAG
>CAMBRJ010000160.1 GCA_945870175.1 Gemmatimonas phototrophica | reverse complement strand
AAGCGCACCACCGGCGTGCTGCTCTGCACCACCGTCCGCAGTTCGGCGAAGCCGAGCGCCCGCACGATCAGCGAATCACCAACCGCGGCCGCCACGCGAAACGTGCCGCGTTCGTCGGTGCGCGCGCGCGCACCGCTGCGCGGCACGCGCACTTCGGCCGACAACACCGGCGCCCCGTCGGTCTTGCCCAACACGGTGCCTTGCACCACGCTCGGCACCACGCTCTGCGCGAGTGCCGGTCCGCCAGACACGACGGCCAGCAGTAGCGCAGCGCACAGCGGCATCATCCGACTCGACATCGCGGGGCGCCGGCAATCGCTCATCGAATGCGGGCGTAACGAATCGTCGGAAAGCCTGCGACACCGGTGTTGCTGTAGTAGTCCGTCACCTGGAGCTTGTACACGCGCGTGCCCGACTTCACGAGATACGTGTTGAACGCGGCGTGCAGGCGGTCGTTCCCCTGCAGGTTGTAGCGGAACGGCGCACTCTTATCGAGCACCGAGTTCGGAATCGGCCCGACCAGCGTGGACAGGAACGTCGCGAACTGCGGCGCATCGCTGGCGATCGTCGCGTTGGCGAAGGCCGGCGACGTCGGTCCCGGATACGTTCCGGCGTTGCAGGCGACGTTCGGCACCAGCGAGAGCTGATTCGCCGCGGGATTGAATTCGAGATCCCAGTTGCAGCCGGCGCCGGTCACCACAGCGTTCGTGGCGAGGCTGATCTGGCGCACACCATTCGCCGGCGCAATCGCCAGCGTCTGCACCGCCCCTAGCGTGGTGCCCGTCTGCAGGCGCGACTCGATATACAGCGTGTCGACGGCAAACGTCTGCGTGAACTTGATGCGCGTGGCGCGGAACACGGCGAAGCTGCCGTTGGCGAGGCGCAACTTCCAATAGTTCGCCGGGCTGGCCGTCGGGATACCACTCAGATTCAAGTAGCCCTGCTTATTCTCGGTCAGCCGGTCGGTCTGGAACTGATCGTCGGCGGGAATCTGCGCCGCGCGAACGGCGTCGAACGCGGTCAGCGTCGCGGCCGGCGTGAAGGCTAACACCTGCGCGTCAGTGGACGCTTTGTTGTTGTCGAGCGCAAAGCCGAGCACGTTCTTGCTGGTGGCACCGCCCACGGCCGGTGAATTCAGGCGCACTTCGTAGCGACGGAACGCCAAATCCCAGTCTCCGCTGCGCGACACCAAGGCGCCCGACGCAAAGCTGAAGTACACGAGAGTATCCGTGCTGCTGGCGTTCAGCGGCCCGAACGACACGACTTGATTGACCGCCGGCTCAGGCGTGCCGGTACCTGGACCTGTGGCGTTCGACTCGCCTTCGCACGCGCCAAGCAGGGCGAGGGACGCAATGGACGCGAGGGACAACAGTGTCCCCATATTTATCGGCTTCATAGAGATAGAGAGCGCAGCAGAGGTTCGATTACGTGAGGCAACACCGACGGAGATTGCCCGCCCGTGCTTACGAGAGCACAGTATCCCGCGGCGCACTGAAGCTGTATTCGTACTTCTAACGAGGTGAGCGTAGGGGAATCCCCGCATTACTCTTGATGACATGAGCACACCGATTCTCTCCGAGCGCCCCGTCGTCGTCATTACGGGAGCGAGTAGCGGCATTGGGGCCGCACTGGCGCGTCATGCCGCGCCCACGTACGCGTTGTCCCTCGTCGCGCGACGCCAGGCGGAACTCACGCAGGTGGGCGACGCGTTGACCGCTTCCACTGGAACGCCGGTCCTGACCATTACCGCGGATGTCACAAGTCGCGCCGCGGTCCAGCGCATCGTACGCGAAACGCTGGCGCGCTTCGGACGCATCGATGCGTGGGTGAACAATGTCGGTCAAGGGATCACCCGCATGCCAAGCGAACTCACCGACGACGACATTGACGACATGATGCGCATCAATGTGAAGTCGGCGCTCTATGGGATGCAGGAGGTCCTGCCGCACTTCCAGGCCGTCGGACGCGGACACGTGGTCAATGTCTCATCCATGCTGGGGCGCGCGCCCTTTGCCCTGCAGCGGTCGGCATACAGCGCGGCCAAGCACTTTTTGAACGCGCTCACGGCGAACTACCGTACCGAGGTGCAGGCGACCCACCCGGAGATTCAGCTGTCCCTGATATCCCCAGGCGTCGTGCGCACGGGATTCGGCCTCAATGCCCGCCACGGGGGCATCGACTCTCGGCAACTGCCCGAGTCGCAGAGCGCCGACGAGGTGGCGGCGGTCATCGCCGCCGTCCTCGCCGACCGCCGGCCGGACGTCTACACGCGCACCGGATCGGCCGCGCGGATCGCCGGCATGTACGCGTCGATCGGCGTGGACCCCTAGGCGCCAGTTACGGGACCGACTGCCCGCGCACCGGCGACAAGGGAGTCGGTGGCGTGGCCATCGACCCAGGCACGGCGGCCGATCGGGAATCCATCGACTCGAGCGGCGGCCCCAAAAACGGCTCGCACACGCCTTCCGCCGTTTCGCGGATCAGCTGATCGACCACCGCGCGCAGATCGCCCGTCCGCGCATAGGTCGCCAGCTGACGCTGCGCACTCGAGCCTTCATCGAGGATGCGGAACGCATACTCGACCTCTTTCCGAGTACCGAGCTCGTCGAGCACGTCGTCGAGAAACCACTCCACCAGCTCGCGGATGAGGACCGGCGCCGGCAGCTCCTCCTGCTTGCCGAAGTCGATCAGCTTGCCGCCGAGTCCCCAACGGACCGCGCGCCACTTGTTCTCTTCGATGAGATCCTGCGCGTACACGCGGAACGTCATGTTGTCGCGACGCAGCTTCCACATCTTGGCGACCACCGCCTGCAGAATCGCGGCGATGCACACCGCCTCGTCCACCTTCGTGTTCACGTCGCAGGCGCGGAACTCGAGCGTCGGGTAGATGTGGTGCGGGCGCACGTCCCACCAGATCTTGGAGCCGTCCGGAATGCTGCGGGTTTTCACGAGCGTGTCCACCAGATCCGCGTAGTCGCCCCACCCGTTCAGGATGCGCGGCACACCGGTGCGCGGAAAGTTCTTGAACACGATGCTGCGATACGAATGCAGCCCCGTGTTTCGCCCGAACCAAAACGGCGACGATGTGGACAAGCATAAAATGTGAGGCAGGATGTATCGCGCGGCATTCAGGCAGTCGATCCGGAACTCCGGATCTTCTATGCCCACATGCACATGCGTCCCGAATATGAGCAGGCGATGGGCCAGGTCCTGCAGCTCCGCCTTCACGCCGAGGTATCGCTCCTTCGGCGTCATCTCCTGATTCATCCAGTTCGAGAACGGATGCGTGCCGGCGGAGGCGATGGTCAGTCCGTGCTGTCCGGCGGCATTGATGACGAGCCGGCGCAGATTCACCAGCTCCGACCGGAGTTCCGCGATGGAGGAACAGACCTTCGTGCCGATCTCCACCTGGCATTGGTGGAGTTCCGCCTTCACGTCGGCCAGCTGCGCGTCGTTGCTCGACACCAGCGTATCGAACCCGGGCGTGAGGTCCCGCGTGACGGGGTCGATGATTTGATACTCTTCCTCGATGCCGACGGTCAGGCTCGGTGCGCGCATTTACCCCCCCACGCCCATACGGGACGTGCTATTCGCGGTGGACCAATCCATGGCGGCACGAATGAAGCCGCCGAACAGATGTCGGGTGTGCGGATCCGCCATCTCGAGAACTTCCGGGTGCCACTGCACCCCGATCAGGAACGCGTCGCCGTCGCCTTCGACCGCTTCGATCAGCCCATCATCGGCGGTCGCCGAGGCCACGAGATTCTGCCCCAGTTGCTTGATGCCTTGATGATGCATGCTGTTCACCGGCGCCCGTGTGGATTCAAGCAGCCGTGACAACTTTGTGTCCGCGACGATGTCGACCTCGTGCGCGATGTGGTCGCGCTCGAAGCCGGCGGTGGGAAAAAAATCGTGTTTGTTGAAAGACGGATTTTGTGATGCGAGGTCCTGCCAGAGCGTACCGCCCGAGGCCACGTTAATCACCTGCAGCCCGCGGCACAGACCGAACACGGGCTTGCCGTCCTCAATCGCCCAGCGAACCAATTGCAGCTCCACGCGGTCGCGCGCGGGGTCGAGATTCCCGCATTCCGTGCGGACCGCCTCGCCGTATTCGGCAGGGCTGATGTCCACCCCACCCGGAATCAGGATGCCGTCCAGCCGCTCATAGATCTCACGCAGCGTGAGGAGATCGTCGTCGAGCAGCGGGATCATCCAGGGCACGGCACCAACCATGGTGGCGGCCAGGAAGTAGCGCTGATTCATCACCCACGACGAGGGCAACCCCGGTGGGATGCCATCGATCGAGTGCAGCGTTTGCGTGGTGAGCCCGATAACCGGGCGTTTCAGAGACGTCATCAGCGTGGTTCGACGAGAAAGGTTGGAACGTTCGAGCCACCGCCGGCGGTGACGTTCAGCAGCGGGTCGGTCGCGATGCGGGTGAGGCACCCCGACATCGTAATGCCGTCGGCGAGAAAAGGTGCCGTATCGAGCATGCGCTCCCCAAGTTGGAGCGCGCCGTCGGTCCAGGCCGGCCACAATTCACTCGGCACTTCCACCCGCTCCTGCACGATATACGGCTCGGCCAGGGCCGTCGTGATCGCCGCGTCCCACTCGGCATCGTTCACCGTCCAACCCAGCACGATGCCTTTTCCGCCGTACTCGTCGTTCGGCTTGAGCACGAGCGTGGCGCGGTTGGCGGCGGTGAATTCGAGGAGATCGACTCTACTGGCGCCATGCTGCGTGTGTCGCGCCTCCACCACACGTGTCCACGGAACATGGGCGGCGACGGCCGCCGATTCGGCCGCGGTGAGCAGCGGGGCCTGCCGTTCATCACTTAACACGGCAAGTGAGGCCTTCTTATGCAACAGCTTGCAGCGAAAGGGGTTGACCATACACACGGAACCTTCACGCACAGCCCGGACGACCGGCGAATCGAGCCCTTCGCGGGTGATGAGTTCATCGATCAAGACGCGCTTGTAGATCAGCGTGACGTGCTTGCCGGCGATCATCAGCTTGCCGTTCGTGTACTCCGCCTCGCGCGGGTCCCCGATGAAGGCGTCGATGCCGAGCGCCTTGAACTCGCGCTCGAAGAGCACGAACTCGCTGTAGGTCGGCACGTCCTTCCAATCGAGAATGACGACGGAGGGCGCCTCACGCACGCCGCGCCAGCGGTAGTAGGCGTTCAGCAGCGCGTGTACGACCGACGGCGCCGCGGGCAATGGCAGGGCGATGTGCGTCCGGCTGAACTCATGCATCACCGGCAATGCCAGGAAGGCGCGCGAGAGGGCGTCGTTATACGCCGCTCCCGCCGGGGTCTCGGCGTTGTACTCGGTGAATTTGAGCCCCCCCTCCCCTTCCGCGAAAAAGGCATCGAGTCGGGAGGTCGGGCTGGCGACATCGAAGCCGGGGTCGGCGTGGATCAGCTGTTCTTCCCACGCCGTCAGGCCGAACTGGGCTCGTAAAGCCGAGTCCGCCATCGCAGCCACCCGGACCTTTTCGAAGGCCGAGCCGACCAGAGCGCAGGCGGTGGCCAGCTGCTGGTACTGGGCGAGGGAGAGGAAGCGGGGGCGCAAGACGCTGCACAATGGGCGCTCACCGAAGAAGAGCCCGTCATGCCGGAGTTGGCGATCCAGCACGTCGGCGCTGGCCTGCGCGAGGGTGCGATCCTGCAGCGCATCGTGGTACCGCGCGATTGCCGATGTGGACATAAGTCGTAGGTAAAATTTGTGACCTAACGGAAAGCCATCGTGTACACGGCGTGCAGAGTCGGGAGTATGGGGGGACGCGGCAGCCCCTACTCCGTACGCCGTCCGCCCGACTCTTCCCCAATCGGCACGCCACTCGGGAGCGTCCGCGGCGCCGTCGCCAGCTTGATCGCCAGGTCTGCCATATGCTCCACCACCCACTCGAAGTAGGTCGGGGTCAGCGAGTAGATGTCCATGTCCGGGGCGGGGTTCATGAAGTCGATGGCGTAGGGAATGCCGTCTTTCACGGCGAACTCGACCGTGTTCATGTCGTACCCCAGCGCGTGGCACAGCGTGAGCGAGTCCTTGATGCAGCGTGCCTCGAGTTCCTTGCCCAGATAGCCCGGATCCGGGATGTATCGGCGCTCGCCGGGGTCGTACGGCATCGGCAGGACCTCTTCGCGTCCCAGGGCCATGCAGCGCACGTAGGCGTCCCATTTGATGAACTCCTGCACCACCATCGTGAGTACCCCACTGTTGTTGTAGTGGTGGATCAGCTCCTCCATGGACTCACAGATGTACACGTCGCGCCAGCCACCGCCGTGGGCGTCCTTGAGGACGCAGGGGAACCCGATGTAGTCGGCGACGCCCTTCCAGTCGAGCGGGTAGGCCAGATTCCGCAGCGACTCGGTGTGGGAGATCCCCGGGATGTACCCCTTGTTGGGCAGGACCATCGTCTTCGGGTGCGCGACCCCGTTCTGGATCGCCACGGTGGCGTCGTAGAACTTGTCATCGGCCGACCACATGAACGGGTTGTTCACGACCGTCGTCCCCATGCGCGTCGCATGCTTGAGAAACGTTCGGTAGAACCCGACCTCATGCGAGATGCGGTCGATGATCAGCGAGTAGGGGACCACCTGCCCCATTCGCGTGGCGTCGAGCGTGAGGTAGTCCGCGGTGACACCGGACTGCCGGCGCGCCACGGCTTCGAGAAAGGCGGGAGGAAACGACCATTCCCGGCCGACCAGCAATCCGATTCGTGGTTCCATTGACACGTCTGTTCTCCTGAGAAGGTACCCGAACTGACGAGAGCCGGGGCCACACGGCGCGACTCCGCCACGAACTCAACTGTTTCGCCATCGGCACGGACGGCCTCGCCGATCCAGCGCGAAATCCGGCCGAATTGGCGTGTTAGCAAACAACAGAAAAGCACTTTTGTGAGGATCCGATATGTGGATAACGTACCGAGCTGCACTGTAAAACGAGGGGGGATCACGGAACCACTTTTC
>CAMBRJ010000159.1 GCA_945870175.1 Gemmatimonas phototrophica | reverse complement strand
GAAGGGCAGATCGATGCCGACGGTGCCTTCGTGGGCTACGAGCCCGGGGAGTACACGATCACCGCGTCCTTCGGCGCCCGCAGCGTGGAGAGCACGATCACGCTCGCGCCGCGCGATGTACGCCGCCAGCTGTCGCTGGTGGGCCGCTTGCCGCGCACGCGCTTCAACACCGAGGAAGTATGGATTCACCAAGATGGCAAGCATGCCTATCTGGGCTCGGGTGGTGGCGGTGACGTGCTGTACGCGCTCGACATCAGTAATCCGGCCGATCCGAAGGTGACCGACTCCATCGTGTCGAACACGCGTCGCGTAAACGATGTGATGACGTTTCCTGATGGCAAGTTCCTCGTGTTTACGCGCGAAGGCGCGAGCGATCGCAAGAACGGCATCGTGATTGCCTCGCTGGAGGATCCGGCGCATCCGAAGCCGATCGCCGAGTTCACCGATGGTGTGACGGGCGGCGTGCACTCGGCGTTCGTGTACAAGCAGGACAAGTACGGCACGTTCATCTTCCTCACGAACGACGGCACGGGTGCGCTGCACGTGCTCGACGTGAACGATCCGTATCATCCGAAGGAAGTGGCGCGCTGGAAAACCGAAGGACGTCCCGACGCCGGCCGCTCGTTGCACGACATCGACCTGCGCGACGGCCTGTTGTACGCGAGCTACTGGAATGACGGCCTGATCGTGCTCGACGTGGGCAACGGCATCAAGGGCGGCTCGCCGTCGAATCCGGTGCAGGTGTCGCAGTTCAAGTACGACTTGAACGCGATGTACAAGCAAGTCGAAGTGGACGGCGGTCCTGGGTTCATTCGCGGCACGCACACCGCGTGGCGCCACAAGAACTACGTGTTCATCGCCGACGAAGTCTTCCCGGCCGCCGGGCCCAAGGGGACGAAGGACGCGTCCGCCGGTCGCGCGTACGGGCGCCTGCAGGTGGTGGACGTGTCGGACATCACGAAGCCGAAGGTGGTGGCGTTCTACGAGCCGGAGCACGGCGGCGTGCACAACGTGTGGGTGGCGGGTGATTCGCTGTACATGGGCGCCTACAACGCCGGCTTCCGCGTGTTCGACATCTCCGGGGAATTGCGCGGCGATTTGCGCGCGCAGGGACGCGAGATCGGGCATCTGAACACCGCCGACATGGACGGCCACGTGAAGAACGCGGCGATGACGTGGGGCGTGGTGGTGAATCCGAAGGACGGCCTCGCCTACGTAAATGACGACAACAATGGCCTGTGGATCGTGCGCATCGAACCCAAGCCAGTGAAGAAGGTTATTCCGTGAGCTTACGCTCCATGCGCGCCGCGTTCGTGACGTCGATGCTGTTGGTGGCGTCGGCCGTTCGCGCGCAGACAACGGCGCAGCCGCCAGCACGAGACTACCTCGTGCTGGTGGCCAGCGAATCGGTCGATCGCGTGGCGCTGGTGCGCTTCGGACCCGCCGGCGCGCGCGTGGAGCGCGAGAAGTATGTGGGCTGGTCGAAGATGGAAGTGGCCGGCCCGCACGGTGTGGCGATCACGCCAACCGCGACGGAGTACTTCGTGACGATCGCGCACGGCACGCCATTCGGGAAGCTGGTGAAGTACGATGCGGCCACCGACGCGCAGTTGGGCAGCGTGATGCTGGGCAACTTTCCGGCCACCGCTCAGGTGTCACCCGATGGTGCGCTCGTGTTCGTCGTGAATTTCAATTTGCACGGCGACATGGAAACGAGTGATGTGTCGGTCGTGGCCGCGAAGGAGATGGTGGAGATCGCGCGCATTCGTACGTGCACCATGCCGCACGGGTCGCGCCTGTCGAGCGACGGTACCAAGCACTACTCGGCCTGCATGATGGATGAAACGCTAGCCGAGATCGACGCCAGCACACTGTCGGTGAGCCGGCATTTCTTCCTCACGAAGGGGAAGGAAATGGGCATGACAGGCGCGCCCGCTGAGCGCGGCGCGAGCGACCATGCAGCACACGGTGGTGCGGCCAGCGACATGTCGGGTCACGGGATGGAACCGCCGAAGGTAGGCGACATCTCCTGCTCGCCCACGTGGGCGCAGCCCTCGCGCGATGGCACACGCGTGTGGGTGGCCTGCAACAAGTCGAGCGACCTGGTGGAGATCGACACCAAGTCATGGACGCTGGTGCGTCGTATTCCCGCCGGTCCCGGCGTGTACAACCGGGCCACCACGCACAACGGTACACGGATCATCGCCACCAACAAGCGTGACGCCTCGGTGTCGGTGTTTGACGCGACGACGGCCAAAGAACTCGCGCGCATTCCCACCACGCGCAAAGTCGTGCATGGGATCGCGGTGAGCGACGACGACCGTTACGCGTTCATCTCGGTAGAAGGCGTCGGCTCGGAACCCGGCACGGTGGATGTGATCGACCTGAACACACTCAAAAAGGTGGCGTCGGTGGATGTAGGACAGCAGGCGGGAGGCATCGACTTTCTGCGGTCGGAGCCGGTGAAGCGCTAGCATGCCTCAACGGGACAGCATCCTCGAGCGCGATCACCTTGGCGCGTTCTGCAAGCACACGCACGTGTTTCGCGCCGGTGTCGGCCACGGGCCGCTACGCGAACTGACGTTCGGGCTGAAGGACATCTTCGACGTATCCGGCCATCGCACGGGTTTCGGCAGCCCCGACTGGTTCGCGACGCACAGCGAGGCCTCGACGACTGCAACCGTGGCCAGGATGTTGCTCGAGGCCGGCGCCACCCTCGCGGGCAGGACGCACACGGAGGAGATGGCGTTCAGTCTGACTGGCGAAAATGCGCACTACGGCACGCCGCTCAATCCGGCGGCGCCACACCGCGTGCCTGGCGGCTCGTCCAGCGGCTCGGCGGCGGCGGTGGCGGGACGCCTCGTGGACTTTGCCATCGGGAGTGACACGGGGGGCTCCGTACGGGCGCCGGCGAGCTTCTGTGGCATCTACGGCATCCGCCCCACGCACGGGCGGATCTCGCTCGACGGGGCCTGCCCGCTCGCCCCGATCTTCGATACGGTTGGATGGTTCGCGCGAGAGGCGGCATTGCTCGCGCAGATTGGCGATGTGCTGCTGGGCGGTACGCCGGCCAGGCCCGGTCGCCTGTTGCTCGCCACGGACGCGTTTGACTTATCGCTCCCCGGCGCTGCCGACGCGCTCGCCCCGGCCGTTGCCCGCGTGACGGCGCTGCTGGGCGACGCGGAACCGGTGAACGTGAGCAACGACGGATTGCCCGCGTGGTTCGACGTGTTTCGCGTGCTGCAATACGCCGATATCTGGACCACGCACCGGGCGTGGGTAACGCGTGAGCGACCGACGTTCGGTCCGCAGGTCGGTCCACGCTTTGAGGCCGTCGCGCAGGTGCAACCTCACGAGGTCGCGGTGATGCGCGAGCGCCGCACGGAGATCACGGCGCGCCTCGATGGGTTGCTGGCGGAGAATGCGGTGCTGTTGCTCCCTACCGTTCCCGATATCGCCCCGCTGCTGAAACTGCCGCCTGCGGAGACGGTGGCGTTTCGTGAGCGCGCGCTGGCGCTGCTCTGCATCGCCGGGCTGGGTGGGCTACCGCAGGTGACCCTGCCCTTTGGCACGTTGAACGGTTGCCCAATTGGCGTGTCTCTGATCGCCGCGCGCGGGAACGACGAGATGCTGTTGGACATCGCGGTACGACTTGGGGCGGTTCAAGACGCAGGTTTGCGAACTGCGGACACCTAAGAAAAGATCACGCGGAGGCGCAGAGAGCGCAGGGGTCGCAGAGAACGACGCGAACCTCTCTGCGAACTCTGCGCACTCTGCGCCTCTGCGTGATCAGTTTCGTACTCTGTACTCCTTACGCCGCACTTCTCACTGCCGGATGCCCGCCGCCGCCGCGGGCAGCGTGTAACTCCACGGCTGACGCACCAGCGGCTTCTTCCGCGGATACACCTCATCCAGCGTGCCCCCGTCGAACAGGCGGCCGTTCACCATCACCATCGACACGCTGTTGCTGTTGCGGATGTTCACCAGCGGATCACGGTCGAGCACGATCAGGTCGGCAAACTTGCCCGCTTCAAGCGAGCCGATCTCGCTCCCGAGCCCGATGGCCTCGGCGCCAACGATGGTGGCCGCACGCAGCGCGTCGTGCGTGGAGAGTCCGCCCGACTGAATCAGCCACAGCTCCCAGTGCATACCGAGTCCCTGCAACTGGCCGTGGCTACCCACACCGATACGACCGCCCGCCGCCACCGTCTTCGCGATATCCTCGGCGTGCTGCCACATCGCATACTCCTCCTTCACCGCAAAGCCGGCCGGTCCGGGCGCATTTCCCGCGCCGCGACGACGCACCTTCGTATCGAAGTCCACCGGATGCGTGAAGCGACGAAGCTTGGCGTCGTTCATCAGATCTTCGGTTTGGTAGAACCAGCCTTCACCGAACGGGCCGCCGTACTCCACGATGAGCGTGGGGGAGTTGGTCACCTGCGTGGCCTTGTACCACTCGAAGATGTCTTCGAACTTAGGCGTGATCGGCAGCGTGTGCTCGATGCCCGGGTAGCCGTCGATGCCGTGCGTGAGATTGAGTTTCTGATCGAGGCCGCCTTCGGTGGTCGGCATGATGCCGAGCTCCTTCGCCGCCATGATCAACCACTGCCGCTGCTGACGGTTGCCGCTCATGTACATCTTGAGCGTCTTCGTGTCGTAGTACTTGGCGTAGCGCGTCATGATGTCCTTCGCATGCGCGTAGTCGCGCACCGGCTCCGCCGAGAACACGCCGGGACCCGTGGTATAGATGCGAGGGCCGATCATCTCACCCGACTCCACGCGATCGGTATACGCGAGGAAGTCGGTGCTCGCCGTTTGCGGATCGCGCGTGGTGGTCGTGCCGTAGGCCAGCGTAGCGAGATACTGCCACGTCTGCGTGTTGTGGATCTGCGGCGTGAGCCACTGCGGGTGGTAGTGTGTGTCCACCATGCCGGGCATGATCGTCTTGCCGCTCACGTCGAAGATCTGCGCGCCGGCGGGAATGGTGACACTGCCGCGCGCACCAATCGCCACGATGCGACTGTCACGCACCACGATATCGGCGTTCTCGATGACTTCCGTCCCCTTCATCGTGATCGCCTTCGCCCCGCGGAACACCGCCACGCCACGCGGCAAGTCTCGCTGGGCCACCACGGTGATCTTCATCTCCGCCGGCGTATACGCCGGCAGTGGCTTCTTCTTGGTGGTGTCGGCCTTGGCGATGGAGTCGGCGCGCAGAATGCTGTCCTTCACCGACTTCGTGGTGTCGGCCCGCACGCGCGCCTTCACCTTCGCGTCGGCCTTCGCCGAGTCTTCGGCGATCTTGGCGCGATCGAGATCGTACGACCACACGGAATTGCCGAGCGCCCAATGCACCACGCGGCCAGTGCTGTTCCACGTGGGGAACTCACCGCCGACCGTGTTCAGCTTCTTCACTGGCACCGAGGCCGCAGCCGGCATTGCTACGTTCACCGTGGGCGCGACCGCGCCCGTCTGCGCCACGGTGATGGAGTAGAGATCCATGCCCACCATCGCCAACGCCTGATCACCGTTGGGCGCCATGAGCACCAACGACGCTGGCGGTGGCTGCGGCGGCGACGGCTCGGCAGGATCGAGGTGCGTCTCCATGGCCACCGGCCGTGCGGCACGCCCGCCGATATAGTGCTTCGACTCCTTCTCCACGAGGGCCGCATCAAGCCCCGGCGTTGCACCCGACTCGCCGCCGGCACCCGGGGGCAACGGCCCCGTGACCTTCAAGTGCGTCTTGATGTCGGTACCGTCCCACCGGAACGACTGTAGACCGGCGCGACCGTACGCGAAGATGCGCGTCGCGTCCTTGGTGAAGTGCGGCGTGCCCAGTCCACCACTGGGCATGATCACCGACAGCGCGCCGCCCGTGGCCGGGAGCCATACGATGTCGGCCGCGGCCGGACCGAAGAACGCCGCACCCGCTTCCTGCAGCTCACGCGCCGCGGCACGCATCGCGACCAGACGGTCGCCCGAGGGCGACCAGGCGAGGTCCGTATACAAGCCGGCCGACGTGGTGAGCGTCTGCGTGGTCCAACCCTTCTTCACGTCAAAGGTGGCGCGCACGATCTGCCCACCGGCGGCGTCGTCCCAGGTCACCCACGCCAGCGACTTGCCGTCGGGCGACCACACGGGGCCGAACTCACCCGTGGGGCTCTTGCTCACGCGCGTGGGCGCGCCACCGGGCAGCGCCATCACGTGAATGTGGCCCAGCGACGAGAACGCCAGCTGCTTGCCATCGGGCGATGGCTGAATGTCACGCACCTGACGCGAGGCGAAGGTGGCCGCGGTATCGATCTTCCACGCGAACTTCACTTCGGGGCCCATCTCGAGCTTCACTTCGGCTTCAAAGGGGATCTTGGTGGCCGCCGATTTATCAACCGGCACGCGCCAGATCTCGCCGCCATACGACACGACCACCGACTTGGAATCGGGCATGAAGCTGAAGCCCGGATACGCGTCCATCGGCGCGCGTGATTCGGTGTCGTCGCGCTGCACGGGAAACGCCAGCCAGTCTTCCTGCTGCGTCTCCAGATTGCGAAGGCGCAGCCCCGTCTTTGTTTCGAAGCGCGTGCCGTACACCAAATACTTACCGTCGGGCGACAGCGTGGGGCGGAAGCCAGAGCCGAAGCGCGTCGTCATCTGCGACACGCGCCCCGTTTCCTTGTCCCATACATGGATCTGAAATTGCGCGCCGATGCTGTTGTACTGCCAATCGCCGGTGCGGGCGGCGAACCACATGTACCGCGGATCCTTGCCGAAGGCCGCACCCAGCAGCTTCAGCGTGGCCGGCAGCGTGGGCTCGGTCGTGATCGGCAGGCCATTCCCACCGTTCACGTTGTACATCCACAACTTCGCCGCGCCACCCAATCCGCCACCGCGCGAACTCACCACGTACGCACCATCCGGTGTCCACTCCGGCGACACGTACATGTTGTTGTTGCCCTTCGTCACCTGCGTGGTGTCCTTGCCGTCGAGCGACTGAA
>CAMBRJ010000158.1 GCA_945870175.1 Gemmatimonas phototrophica | reverse complement strand
TGTCTGAATCACGTGCGGTCGGGCGACCGCCCGGTGCACCGTGATGAGGTGCTGCCGCTGGTGCAGTTGGTGGCGGCCTATGCCCCGCACTTCGCCGAAGAGTGCTGGGAACTGCTGGGGCACACCGGCAGCGTGTTCGATGCTGGCTGGCCGACGTTCGATCCGGCCTTGCTCGTGGACGACGAAGTCGAGCTCGTGGTGCAGGTAAACGGCAAGGTGCGCGGCAAGCTGCGCGTGGCCGTGGATGTGACGCAGGACGACGCGATGGCCGCCGCGATGGCCGATGCGGGCGTCGCCAGATTCGTGGTCGGTGAGATTAAGAAGGTGATCTTCGTGCCCAAGCGACTGCTCAACATCGTGGTGTGATCCACGATCACGTGTGGACCGGCGCGATGGGCGGCCGGTTCACACGGAGCTGCGGCGACTGCTCCGGCGGCAGGTCATTCACGACGCGCTTGACGCCGTCCATCAGCTTCGGCAGTCCGAAGTTGATGACGAGGCCGAGCGGTAATTCGGCCAATCGCAGGTAGGTGAGCAGCTGCGTCGCATAGATCGGAGCGTTGGTCTCGCGTGCTTTCACTTCGATGATCAATCGGCCGTTCACAATCAGGTCAGCGCGGAATGCGTTTTCATAGCGATCTCCCTCGAACTCGAAGGAGATCGCTTTTTGTCGTTCGACGGTGAATCCGTCGCGCGTGAGGGTCCGCTCCAGTACGGCTTCGTACAGGCTTTCGAGCATCCCTGAGCGGAACTTCCTATGAATTCGAAGGGCTGCGTTGATGCACGCGCCAGAGAGATCGTCAGGATGGATCTGCATGGGAGTCGTCGTTGCGGACGCTGAGGGCGGTTGCGCTGTGATCGCTATTCGACGCGAAGGGCGCGAAGTCCGCGAAGTGCGCGAAGAACAGCAACAGCTTTTCACCTGTATCAGTTGTCCTTCTTCGCGTCCACCGCGGACTTCGCGCCCTTCGCGTCGAGCTGTTGGACTGTCCGCCGCCACGAAGCTATCCGCACGCCCACGCACCACTGTCATCTCGGCGCCGCGAGCAGAGTCCTCCGAACGCACCCCCGGTGAACCCTGGCCCTGGCCCTGGCCCTGGCCGTCGCCCCGTCATGGCCAAGGCGCAGCCTGCTGGCGGTGACCGTGACTGGCGCCGTGGCGGCAGGACCGGCAGGGAAACTCAGGGGTAGCGGGTGTTTACGCCTCCGCACGCCAACCCCGTCGCAACGAATGGGCATCGGGTAGCGTTAACTTGACGAATAGACCCCGTGACGTTTGCCGGCTTTCGAGTCGTATGCTGAGCGTCTTTTCCGACCCGCCGTTCGCCCCTGCGAATGCCAGATAATGTGATACCGCAGCGCTTCGCGCGCCGGTGCGCCACCGATCCCTCGCGCCGACTGTTCGCGCTCTCGTCGGTTGCCCTCCTTGGACTCGCCGCCTGCAAAGAGCCGCAACGTCCGCCGCGCCCCGCTCCCGTCGTGTCCACGATGACGGCGACGAAGGGACCCCTGCCGTTCATCGTCTCCGCGAATGGGCAAATCGAGCCCAATCGGACCGTCGCCGTGCAGTCCCTCGTATCCGGGATGCTCACTCGGGTGGCGATCGCCGAAGGCGATGAAGTGGCCCAAGGCCAGGTGCTCTTCCAGATCGATTCCCGACCGTTCCGCGCCGAACTCGATCGGCTGCAGAGCACGCTGGCGCGCGATCAGGCCACCCTCGTCCGTGCCCGTGGCGACTCGGTGCGCTTCGCGGGGCTGGCCAAGGACGGCTACGTCACCCGCCAGCAGCTCGAACAAACCTTTGCAGAGGCGTCGGCCCTCGCCGCCACCGTGGCGGCGGGAAAAGCCTCGCTGGAGCGGGCGCGTCTCGACCTCGAGAACACCACCATTAAAGCGCCGATCTCCGGACGCACCGGCCAGATCATGCTCCGCGTGGGCAGCCTCGTGCGGGCGCAGGCCGACCCGGCCTTGCTCACGATCAACGAACTGCAGCCGGTGCTGGTGCGCTTCACGGTGCCCGAGCAGGCCTTCGAGGAAATGCGCCGCCGCTCGGGCCTCGATCAGGCCCTGTTGGTCAACATCGTCCCCAACGTGGGCGACAGTAGCCAGAAGATCACCGGCACGCTGACCTTCATCGACAACGCGGTTGATCGCGCCACCGGTACCGTGCTGCTCAAAGCGCGTGTGCCGAACGCCGATCGTTCGCTCTGGCCCGGCCAGTTTGTGTCGGTGGGTCTTGAACTCTCCGTCGATCAGGACGCCATCACCGTGCCGTCGGAAGCGGTCGTCACGACCACCAACGGCGCTTTCGTGTACGTGGTTGAAGACGGCAAGGCCAAGCGCGTGGTGGTGAAGGTGGGCCGCCCCGCTGGCACGCTCGTCAAGCTCGACAGCGGCCTGGTTGGCGGCGAGCAGGTCATCATTGAGGGACAGAATCGCCTGCAGGACGGCGCCAAGGTCGAGTTGCGTGGTTCGCTCTCGAAGGGCGGCCCGAGCGGCGCGGGGAGTGGTGCGACTGGTCGAGGCAATCGCGGTGGTGCCCCCGGTGCCGGTGGTAGCGCCAGCGGTGCCGCTGGAAAGCGAGGAGCAACCCCGTGAATCTGAGCGCGATCTGGATCAAACGGCCGGTCATGACCACGCTGGTCATGCTGGCCATCCTGACGTTCGGCATCGTAGCCTACCGGGCGCTGCCGGTCAGCGATCTGCCCACCATCGACTATCCCACGATCACCGTCTCGGCCGGTCTGCCCGGTGCGAGCCCTGAGGTCATGGCGACGTCGGTGGCGACACCGCTCGAGCAGGCCTTCTCCACGGTGTCGGGCATCGAAAGCATCACGTCGTCCAGTTCGCAGGGCAGTGTCAACGTCACGCTGCTCTTCGCCCTCGATCGTGATATCGACAAGGCGGCGGCCGACGTGCAGTCGGCGATCTCCAAGACGCTCCGCCAGCTGCCGCAGGGCATCAATCCGCCGTCGTACAACAAGGCGAACGCGGCCGACTCGCCGATCATGATGTTCTCGATCAACTCCGATGTCCTCAGTCGGCAGGAGTTGAGCGAGTACGCCGAAACCTTCCTCGCCCAGCGTGTCTCCACCGTAACCGGTGTGGCGCAGGTGCAGGTGTACGGCTCGTCCAAGTACGCCGTGCGCGTGCAGCTCGATCCCGGCGCTATGGCGGCGCGCGGCATCGGCATCGACGAAGTGCAGGCCGCCATCAACCAGGGAAACTCGAATTCCCCGGCCGGCGTCCTGATGGGGCCCAACCAGTCGTTCACGCTGCAGGCCTCCGGACAGCTCCGGAACGCCACGGAGTTCCGCAATCTCGTGGTTGCGATGCGCAACGGCGCGCCGATACGTCTCGGCGAACTCGGTAACGTGATCGACGGCCTGCAGAACATGCGCGGCATGAGCGAGATCAACGGACGCGCCAACACCGCCCTCTCGATCATCCGTCAGCCCGGCGTGAATACGGTTGAAGTGGCCAATGGCGTCAACGCCGTACTCAAGCAGCTCGAGCCGCAGCTACCGCCCAGCGTCAGCATCGTGCCGATCTACGACCGGTCGGTCGCGATTGAACAGAGCGTCGACGATGTGAAGTTCACGCTCGTTCTCACGGTCGGTCTGGTCGTGATGGTGATCTTCCTGTTCCTTCGGAATCTGCGCGCCACGATCATCCCCTCGCTGGCCCTGCCGTTCTCGCTGATCGGCACCTGCACGGTCATGTGGATGCTCGGCTACAGCCTCGACAACCTGTCGCTGATGGCCCTCACGCTCGCGGTCGGTTTCGTCGTGGACGACGCCATCGTGATGCTCGAAAACATTGTGCGCCACCTGGAGATGGGAAAGAAGCCCATGCAGGCGGCGCTCGACGGCTCGAAAGAAATCAGCTTCACGATTCTCTCGATGACGCTGTCGCTGGTGGCCGTCTTTATTCCGCTGCTGTTCATGCCCGGTCTCGTGGGGCGCTTGTTCCGCGAGTTCGCCGTCACGATCGGTGTGGCCATTTTGGTGTCCGGCTTCGTGTCGCTCACGCTCACCCCGATGCTGGCCGCGCGCTTCCTGCGTGAAGGCGAAGGGCATGCGCCAAGTGACGGCAAGTGGCGCTCGGTCGAGCGCCTGTATCAAGCCACGGAAGGGGCGTACGTACGCTCGTTGGGCTGGGTGATGAATCGCCGTGGCCTCGCGATGATCTTCGGCGCCTTCACACTGGCCGCGACCGTTGGCTTGTTCATGTACATCCCGAAGGGCTTCCTGCCGTCCGAGGACACTGGCCGACTGTCCGGCTCGATCGAAGGACCGGAAGGCATTGGCTTCGAAGCGCTGCAAGTGAAGATCCGCGAAGTGGCGTCGATCGTCGAAAAGAGCCCGAACGTGAAGTACACGATGGCCTCGATCGGTGGCGGCCCGGGTGGTGGTGGCTCGAACAGCGGTCGCTTGCAGCTCACGCTCAGCGAGGATCCGAACCGTCCGCATGTCGATCAGATCATGCGCGAGCTCAGCCGCGCCACGTCCAAGGTGCCGGGCGTGCAGGTGTTCTTCCGCAATCCGCCGCCAATCAACATCGGTGGTCGCCGCGGCAACAGCGCGTATCAGGTCTCGTTGCAGGGCCCGGACATCGCGGAACTGTACACCGCCGCGCGTGCGCTCGAAGCCCGCATGAAAGACCTGCCGGAGCTCGAGAACATCTCGAGTGATCTGCAGGTTGGCAATCCGCAGGTCGGCATCCAGATCGACCGGGAACGCGCGTCGGCGCTGGGGCTGAGTGCGTCGCAGATCGAGAACGCGCTGTACAACGCATACGGCTCCCGTCAGGTCTCCACGATCTACACGCAGACCAATCAGTACCAGGTCATTCTCGAGCTCAAGGAAGCGTTCCAGAAGGATCCGGCCTCACTGAGCCAACTGTACGTGCGCTCGAATACCGGCAACCTGGTGCAACTGGGCTCGGTGGCCACCTTCACCAAGGGTGTCGGACCGCAGAGCATTCAACACAACGGACAGCTGCCGGCGGTGTCGATCAGCTTCGCCACGCGCCCCAACGTCGCGCTCGGTACGGCGGTCGATGCCGTGCAGCGCGAAGCACGCGCCGTCTTGCCGGCCGATGTCACGTCGCAATTATCGGGCGACACGCAAGCCTTTGCGCAAGCGCAGAGTGGCCTCTTGGTGCTGTTGTTCGTCGCGATCTTCGTGATCTACGTGGTGCTTGGCATTCTGTACGAAAGCTTCATTCACCCCATCACGATTCTCTCCGGATTGCCGTTCGCGGCGCTGGGCGCGTTGCTGACGCTGTGGCTCTTCGGCAAGGATCTCGGCGTGTACTCGTATGTCGGCATCATCATGCTGATCGGACTCGTGAAGAAGAACGCGATCATGATGATCGACTTCGCGATCGATGCCGAGCAGGTGCGCCAGATGTCGGCTCGTGACGCCATCATGGAGGCGGCGCGCGTGCGCTTCCGTCCGATCACGATGACGACGCTCGCCGCGCTCATGGGCACGCTGCCCATCGCGATCGGGTTCGGGGGTGGTGCCGAGTCGCGGCAGCCGCTGGGTCTCGCGGTAGTCGGCGGCCTCGCGTTCTCGCAGCTGATCACGCTGTACGTCACGCCGGTCGTGTACACGCTGCTCGATCAGTTCCAGTCGCACAAACGCGCCGCCGCGTCCGTGTCGGCACGCAGCAGTGGCAGCATGGAGCCGCTGCCCGTCGCCGGCGACTAACCCTCGCCATTGATCTACCCGTTCCGCTCGACGTGCATGTCCACGTCGAGCGTCGAGCGTCGAGCGTCGAGCGTCGTGCTCGGCGATCAGAACTCGATCTGCGTCCCCAATTCCACCACACGGTTGGGTGGAATGCAGAAGAACTCCGTGGCGGAGCGCGCATTCCTCGCCATGATCGCGAAGATGACTTTGCGCCACTTGGACAGCGTGACGGTGTCGCCCGGCCTCCCGGGGACGGGAATGAGCCGCTCCCGACCGAGGAAATAGCTCGTCTCCATCGGCTTGCACCGGATGCCCATCTGGTCGACCACTTCAAGCACGTTCGGGACGTTCGGCGTCTGCATGAACCCGTACGACACCACGACGCGCCAGAAGCCATGCCCAAGAGGCAGCACCCGCACGCGCTCGGCCGCACTCGTTTCGGGCACATCGGCCGTTTTCACCGACACCAGCAGCACACGCTCGTGCAGGACCTTGTTGTGCTTGAGGTGGTGCAGCAAGACGGGCGGTACGCCATCGTCGCTGCCGGTCATGAACACCGCCGTGCCCGGCACGCGGTACACGCTCGACCTCTCGACGCCATCGAGGAAGAGGCTGATCGGCATCGTCCCTTCGGCCAGGCGCGCATTGAGCAACGCGCGGCCGCGCTTCCACGTGAGCATGAGCATGAACAAGACGACGCCCAATGCCATCGGCACCCAGCCGCCGTGCATGAGCTTTACCACGTTGGCGCTGAAGAAGAACACGTCGACGATCAGGAACACCGACGATAGCGCCGCCGCCTGCCACCACTTCCAGCGGAAGCGGATACGGGCCACGATGTAGAACAGAATGCTCGTGATCAGCATCGTGCCGGTAACGGCGATGCCGTAGGCGGCGCCGAGCGCCGAGGTGTTCTTGAACAGCACGACGATGATGAGGCAGCCCACCGCGATGAAGTAATTCACCTCGGGGATATAGATCTGTCCTTCCTCCACCGTGCTCGTATGCTGGATCTCGAGACGCGGGATGAAACCCAGAGCGATACCCTGACGGGTGACCGAGTAGGCGCCCGAGATCATGGCCTGCGAGGCGACGATCGCTGCCATCGTGGCCAGCACGATGAGGGGCAGGATCATCGCCGCGGGCGCGAGCAGGAAGAACGGATTCTCGACGGCCGCCGGATTCCGAACCAGCAGCTCTCCCTGGCCGAAGGAGTTGAGCAGCAGCGCCGGGAACACCAACAGCAGCCACGCCGCACGAATGGGACGGATGCCGAAGTGGCCCATGTCGGCATAC
>CAMBRJ010000157.1 GCA_945870175.1 Gemmatimonas phototrophica | reverse complement strand
TCGCCCGGTGTGTTGCAGCCGCCCCCGGCCGCGCGCTCGTACGAGCTGCTCACCAAGCAGGCCTGCGGTCCACTCAAGATTCCGGTCATCCCCGCGCACCGCGCGGTGCTCACGCAGCGCCAGGACTCGGCCCGCCTCCCGGCCAAGCTGCACCCGGGCAACGCACTCGCGCAGCGCGTGCTGCGGCAAAGCATGAACGAGCGCCTGGCCTGCTTCTATGCCACCGACTGTGGCCGCGGCTGCTCGATCAAGGCGAACTTCCAGAGCACCACCGTGCTGCTGCCGCCGGCGATCGCCACCGGCAATGTCACGCTGATCACCGACGCGATGGTACGCGAAGTGAGCATCGACGCGCAGGGCAAAGCGAGCGGCGTGCACTACATCGACAAACTCACGCGGGTGGACCACCACGTGACGGCCAAGGTGGTGGTGCTGGCCGCGAGCGCGTGCGAAACGTCGCGCATCATGCTGAATTCCAAGAGCACGCTGTTCCCGAACGGCATCGCCAACAGCAGCGGCGTGGTCGGCAAGTATCTCATGGATACCGTGGGTGCCGGACTCTCGGCGCAGATTCCGCGCCTGGAGAGTTTGCCGCCAGTGAACGAAGACGGCACCGCCGGCATTCACATGTATATGCCGTGGTGGAAGTACGGCGATCAGAAAGCCGGCAAGATGTCGTTCGCGCGTGGCTATCACATCGAGTTCGGCGGCGGACGCGGCATGCCGGGCGCCGGCATTTTCGGTGGCCTCGAGAGTTTTACGCAGGGTGCGTACGGCCGGAAGTTCAAGGAAGAAGCGCGTCGCTTCTACGGCTCGTTCATGTACTTCGACGGCCGCGGCGAAATGATCCCGAACGAAGACTCATACTGCGAGATTGATCCGGTGGCCGTGGACCAGTGGGGCATTCCGGTGCTGCGTTTTCACTGGCAGTGGTCGGAGCACGAGATCCAGCAGGCGGCGCACATGCACGCCACCTTCGCCGAGATCATCGGCGCGATGGGCGGCACGGTGCAGGGCACGGTGCAGACCGACGGCAACAAGGCGATCGCGGCGGGCGGCTCGATCATCCACGAAGTCGGTACCGTGCGCATGGGCAGCGATCCGAAAACATCCGTGCTCAACGAATTCGGTCAGGCCTGGGACGTGAAGAATCTGTTCGTCACCGACGGGGCCACGTTCGTCTCGAATGCCGACAAGAATCCGACGTTGTCCATTCTCGCGCTCGCGTGGCGCAGCTGCGATCACATCGTGGCCGAACTGAAGCGGGGGAATCTCTGATGCGCGACGACATGCACGACGACGCGAAGCCCATCACAAACGGCATTGCCCGACGCGACGCGCTGAAGGCGATGGCCGCCGCGGCGATGGTGCCCATGCTGCCCGAGCCGGCGGCGGCCGCACCCGTTGCCGCCACGCCGCGGGCTCCGCTGCCGATGCTCGACGAAGCGAGCCAAGCCAAGCGCAAAGGCCCGCGCGGCACGCCCAGTGATCCGGTGTTGCAAGTGGCGAAGGCCGACTGGTCGAACAAGCTGCAGGGGCGCGAGCTCGCCACGCTCAGCGCATTGTGCGACATGATCATCCCGGCCGATGCGAAGAGTCCGGCCGCATCCGCGGTGGGCGCGCCGGCGTACATCAACGAATGGGCCAGCCGGCCCGGCGGTGACGCCTCGCTGGTGCGCGTGCGCGGCGGACTGGCGTGGCTCGATCGTGAATCAAACACGCGCTTCGGCAAGCGATTCCACTTGGCGACGGACGCGCAACGTACGGCCATCTGCGACGACATCTGCTATCTGCCGAAGGCCAAGCCGGAGCATCAGTTCGCGGCGCAGTTCTTCGACACGATTCGCGATCAGACCGCGACGGCGTTTTACACTACGCCGCAAGGATGGAAAGACCTGGGCTACATCGGCAACGTGACGATGACCAAGTTCGAAGGACCAAACGCCGAGATCAGGCGGAAGATCGGGGTGGAGTAAGCAGCAGCGTGGGCAGGCGCACGCGCACCGGGGCCATCTGTGCAGACGCCTGGCGCCCGCACGCCATGCACACGACTACGGCTGCCACGACCGTGAAGCACACCCGCACGGAGTCCGCTCGGCGGCCTCGTATCGACATGGCACCCATAGGCTGAAAGGTTTCGAGGTGGTCGTCGCGCCTTAATACTGCGCGTTTGCCCCATCGAGCGGAACGCTACCCCGCGAGCACATGGCGCTCCAGCTGCGCATCACTCGCTTTCACTCAGCCATACCCGTGCGGTACCCGTGCGGTACCATCGCCTCACGGTGCTTGCTGCCGGCGGGGCTCTTGCACCACTTTCGTGTACGCTTCCACCGAACGAGAATGGGAGTCACACGTGCCCCGCAATCCGACCTCGGGTTCCGCACGTCACCCCTCTGCCCACCGGCCACCCCATGTCCACGAGTCTTCCCGCGCAGGCCGTTGAGGTTCCGCACGCCATGACCACCACGGCGTTCGATTTGCCGGGCTATCGCATCGCCGCGTCGCTTGGCGTCGTCCGCGGTGTGGTGGTGCGCTCGCGCTCCGTCTTCGGGACACTGGGGGCCACGCTACAGACGGTCATGGGCGGCAACATTTCGCTTTTCACCGAGCTGGCCGAGCGCACGCGCGCGCAGGCGTTCGATACGATGCTGCATCAAGCGCATCTCGCGGGCGCCAACGCCGTGATCGGCGTGCGCTACGACGCCAACGAACTGATGCAGGGCGTCACGGAAGTCTTGTGCTACGGCACGGCGGTGCGGGTGGAGCGTACGTAAGCGTTAGAACGTCACGCGCACCGACGTGACGGGACCCAGTGACACGAACACCCGTCCGTCCAGCGCGCGCGACGAGCTTTGCATGATGCCACGCAGCGGACCGGCGTCGCGGGCGGGCTTGATGATGGCGTCGGCCGCCAACAATCCCAGAATGCCGCCGGTGCTCGCAAAGGCCAGTGCTCCCTGCGAATTGGTCTCGGCCATCGCCGCGATACCACCACCCATCAGGGCGCCCGCGAGCGCACCGAGTTGCACGAGCGTCCCATCGGCGCTCGTGCGATCGGCTTTGCGCACCAGACCGCGATCGGCCAGGAACGCACCGGCGAGCACGCCCGCCGCCGCGACCCCGTACCTCGGCGTGTCATCGCCGTCATCGCCGATCAGCGACGACGTCGCCGCGCCGCCCAGGAGGGCGCTGGCGAATGCCACGCTCACGTCGCCGGCCGTCACGTTGTACGCCGCCCGACGCGCATAGCGCGGACCGACTGCGTAGCCGACGATGCTGGCACCGATGGCGGCACCGACCGCCGCCTTCCCTGGGGTGCGCAGACTATTGTCGGTGTCCGTGTAGGTGCCGTACTGCGGATTGCTCGCGTCGTACGGGACGATCGTCTGTTTGCCTTTGAAGGCACCACTCGACCCGCCGACGCCCATAACCGTCAGCGCGCCGAGGTCGGCGAAGAAGCCAGCACTGGCGGCTTCGCCATCGCTGAGTCCGCGGGCCTGTTGAAAGCCGACGATCGTGCCGCCAATGGCGCCGGCGAGAATCGGCGCGCCCCAGCCCGGTCCGCCGTCGGCGTTGGCGATAGCCGCAATGCCGACGCCGGCAAGTGCGCCGCGGGTGCCGCCGTGGGCCGCCCGGGCAGCCTGGGCGCGCGTGACGACACGCCCGTTGATGGTGTTGGCGGCCACGAAGAACGACGTGCCGGCGGCGAGGAAGTAGCCGCCGGCGGCCGCGGCCGCGTTGCTCCGGCTCAGGATCGCGGCCGTGGCCGGCCCGTAGGCCACGAGTCCGAGGAACGTCTGGTTGCGCACGAACGTATTGCCGGCCGGTTGTGACACGACCACGCCCGTACCGGCCCCGATCAGACGGTCGCCGCCGCGTCCCTGCGCGACCACGCCTGTGGTAACGGCGCGTGTGAGCCCCGCCGCTCCATCGGCGCTGAGCGCGAAGCGCGCCATCGCGCCGTCGACGCGTAGCACGACCAGCACGTACGCCTGGTCGTCGGTGCGATAGAGTCGGGCTTCGCGGAAGGGGCCCACCACCGGCCACTGCGGCGCGGCGAGGCCAAGTCGCGTCACCAGCGTGGGCGTGAGCACGGTAATGCGGCCCGCGCTGTCGAACGGCACGCCGGTTTCGACGACCGGCACGACGGACACGGCCTGCGCGGCGAGCGGATGGGCGATGGCCGTGGCGATCTTGGCGACGCCAATCAGCGCGGCCGCACCAAGGACACGCGCGGAAACGGCAACCGACACCATCGTGGACAGCATCGCGGACGAGGCAGGGCGCATTCGGATCTCTCAGCGAAGGGAACTGGCGCGGAAACTCGACCGGCACGGAGAAAATATGCGGTATACCGCCGCCGGCGGTCGGCCGTTCCACCGCCGATCGTACGGTCCGAACTCAGCCGTAGCGGTCGATGGAGCACGTGCCATGGCGGGACGAACGATTCGCCTGTACTGTCGGAAAAGCACGACGCCGTGTGGACCAGCGTGTCTTTGTTCACGAGATTCGCGTGATACCTGATCTGGGGTCGACGGAGGCTTCTCCGCCATCAATGCTGGTTGCGTCACTCGACGCCCTGCCGTTCGCCGCGGTGCTGCTTGGCGACGGTGGCGGTGTGCTTGAGACCAACCGCCGTTTCGACGTGCTGTCGGGTCGATCGGTCAGCGACCTCCGGGATCGGCCGTTCGAGGAGGCGCTCGGTCTGGACACGGACACGGACGCGCACACAGTGCACCGGGTCCGATACGCGCTCGCATCCCGTCAGATGTTCGCTGGAGAGCTGCTGTGCCATCGACCGAACGGCGCGCCGTTCTGGAATGATCTCATCCTGCTGCCGGTGCAGGACGCTCCCGTGACGGGCGCGCGCATGATGGCGCTCTTTCGAGACGTGACCGCGCGGCACACGGCGGAGCATACGGTCGGCACCAGCGCGGCGCAGGACCGCCTTCTGCTCGATCTGATTCAGGCGGGTATCGTTGTGCATTCGGCGACCGGACAGCTCACGTACGCCAATGCCAAGGCGACGGAGTTGCTGGGCGTGACGTATGACACGGCGCTGGGGGCGCTGATTACGGATCCGCGGTGGCGGTTCATCCGCGAAGACGGCAGTGTGCTGCCGATCGAGGAGTATCCGGTCTCCCGTGCTGTCGCGACGCGGGCGCTCGTGCGCAATATCGTCCTCGGCCTGACGCGTGACAGTGACCAGAAGCTGGTGTGGCTGATGGGCAATGCCCATCCCGTGCTCGATGACGCGGACAACGTGTCGGAGATCGTCGTCAGCTTCACCGACGTGACGAGCCTCAAGCAGGCGGAGCGCGCGCTGCAGAAGTCGGAGGAGCGCTTGCGACTCGTGCTCGAGGGATCGAAGGATGCCATCTGGGACTGGGATGTGGAAACGGGCGAGGCGTACTACAGCCCGCGCTACTGGGAGATGTTCGGCTATGCGATCGGCGAACTGCCGGCCGATGCGGGCATGTGGTTGCGGCTGATTCATGCGGATGATCAGCCGCGGGTCAAGGCAGAGTTTGGGCGGCTGATCGTCAGCGGCGCCATCAGGTATGAAATCGAGCTCCGGATGCGGCACAAGGACGGCCGCGATCTGCGGATTCTCTCGCGCGGGTTCATCCTGCGCGATGCCGCTGGTGCGGCAGTCCGCATCTCGGGGACCAACAGCGATCTCACGGAACGGCGCCTCCTCGAGGAGCGGTTGCACCAGTCGCAGAAGATGGAAGCGATCGGCCAGCTGGCCGGCGGCGTCGCGCACGATTTCAATAATCTGCTGGCCGTCATCGTCGGCAATCTCGACATGCTGCTCGCTGATCCGACCGAGTTCGCCGCATCCCCCGAGTTCGTGCGCGAAGCGCTGGCGGCGGCGAAACGCGGTGCCGATCTGACCCGCCGACTGCTCTCCTTCTCACGGCAACAGCCGTTGCAGCCTTCGGTGGTCGATGGGGGGCGGATCATCGGGAATCTGAGCGCGGTGCTGCGACGCGTGATCGACGAAACGATCCGCATCGATGTCCGCGTGGCGCGGGACCTGCCACCCATCCGGATCGATGTGGGCTTGTTCGACAACGCGATGCTCAACCTCGCCATCAACGCGAGGGATGCGATGCCGCGGGGCGGCACGCTGTCGATCGATGTCGCGAGCGTCGAATCGACGGGCGAACCGCTGGGTGGGAATGGGATCCTCGGCTCCGGGCGCTATGTCACGGTCACCGTCTCCGATACCGGCGTCGGCATGACACCCGACGTCGCCGCGCGAGCGCTGGAGCCGTTCTACACGACGAAGCCCATCGGTCGCGGCACGGGCCTTGGACTCAGCACGGTATACGGCTTCGTGAAGCAGTCGAGTGGCTCGCTCGCCCTGACCTCCGTGCCGGGCGAGGGCACGTCGATCGTGATGTATTTTCCTGTCACCAGTGTGCCCGCGATAGCCGACGTGGTGACGGCGGTTGGCTCACTGCCGAAGCCGACGTCGCAGGAGCACGTGATTCTCGTCGTCGAGGATGATCCGAGTGTTCGTCAGTTGTGCTTGCGCGCGCTGTGGACACTGGGCTACGCCACACTCTGCGCGCAGGATGGCGCCGAGGCGTTGCGGGTGATCGCGGCGGCGCCTCGAGTCGATCTCGTGCTCACGGATGTCGTGATGCCCAATGCGATGAGCGGCACGGAGCTGGCGACCGCGATCGCCGCGCGCTGGCCCAATCTCAAGGTGCTCTACATGTCTGGCTATACGGCGAACTTCCTCACGCCGGAGGCCGAAAGCGGACTGTCGCACCAGCTCTTGCAGAAGCCATTCACGGTGGCCGAACTCGCCCACATGGTGCGCGCCGCGATTACGGCGCGCTGAGGAGGGGGCGCGATCGGCTTTGGCGGCGCCGTTGTACGTCGACCCCACCGCGCAGACGGTCCAGCCGAACAGTGGTGGCCAGCGTGATCCGAGCGCATACTCATGGGGTTCCCCGCCGGTTCGGCGTTGAGCGCCTCCACCTCCCAAG
>CAMBRJ010000156.1 GCA_945870175.1 Gemmatimonas phototrophica | reverse complement strand
TCCCGTACGCCAACCGACAGCTGATGCGGCTTCTCGAACGTCGCCTTGTCGATCACGGTCGCGGGATCGAAGATCACGATGTCCGCGAAGCTCCCTTCCTTGAGCAGGCCGCGATCACGCAGGCCAAGGATCTGCGCGGTGGACCATGTCATCTTCCGCACCGCTTCCTCGAGCGTGAAGAGCCGTTCATCGCGCGCATACTTGCCCAGCACGCGCGCAAACGTGCCATATGACCGCGGATGGACCAGCGCGGTGGTGGTGTCGGGGTCACTCCCGCCGGCATCGCTGCCGATGACCACCCACGGCCGTGACATCATCGCCGACACGTTGGCATCCGACATGCCGAAGGTGACCTTGCCCAGCTTGTTCTGCTCGCCAATGATCAGCGCGATGGTGGCGTCAACCCAGTCCATCTTCAGCGCCGCGGCGATCTCGTTGAGCCGCTTGCCTTCGAATTGCTTCCACTCGGGCGTCTTGAATCCGGCGATCTGATACGCGCTGGGTTGATTGTCCTGGCAGTAGCTGATGACGCCCGTGGCGAGGTCCGTCATCTCGCGACGGATGCGCGGCCGCAGCGTGGCATCCTGCAGCCGCTCGATCAGCTTGCCGTCGGCGTGCACCCAGCCGGGAACACACGCCGACAAGCTGTTGCCGGATGCCGGGTAGGAATACATCGTCGCCTTCACATCCTGTCCGGCGCCGCGCGCCGAATCCACCTTCGCAATGGCCGGAGCGGCGAGCGACCAGTTGCGCTGTCCTGACGCTTTGAAATGGTAGATGACGACGGGTACGCTACCATCCTTGCCGATCCGGATCGCCTCGTCCATCGCACCAAGCAGCGCGCCTTCCTCACTGCGGATGTGCGTGATGTAGGTGCCATGCAGCGGTGCCATCGCCTTCGCGGTCTCGATCAGTTCCTCCGTGCTGGCATAGCTGCCTGGCGGATAGATCAGCGCACTCGAGATGCCGAACGCGCCGTCACGCATGGCATTCCGCACGACGGATCGCATCGTGTCGAGCTGCGCCGGCGACGCGGCACCTTCCACGCGTCCCATCGCGTACCCGCGCACCGTCGTCGCACCGAGATAGCTGCCGGCGTTGACGGAGATGCCATGCTGCTCCATTGCCGCCAGCCACTGCCCGAAGCCATGTTCGCCGCGGAAGGTGCTCACGCGCGTCAACATCAGGGCGTCTTCCGGATCGCCGCCGGCAAACAGCGAGTCGACGTTCGTGTTCGACGGCGCCGGCGTGGTCGCTTCGCCGAGTATCTCGGTCGTGACCCCTTGCGACACCTTGCCGATGACGCGGCCGTCAGCGAAGAGGAGCGAGCCCCACGAATGTGACTGAATATCGATGAAGCCGGGCGACACGACCAATCCGCCGGCATCGACCTTTTCCTTCGCCGTGGCGCTGGCGAGCGCGCCGCGCGGCGCAATGGTGGCGATCCGGTCGCCACGGACGCCGACGTCACCGTAGTAGTAGGGGTTCCCGGTGCCGTCGATGATCCGGCCGTTCGTGATCACGAGGTCGTAGGCTGACGCATCGGGCGCCGGCTTCGCACACCCGGCGGCGGTCAACAGGAAGGCGGTCGCCGCGCGAGCGAGCGTGGTCCGTGCGAAGCGTTGCGGCATGGGGGCACCAAAGAGGGTGGTCCGACGAGGTGCGGCGGAATTCCGGACAGCGGTCGCGTATCGGGAGAGGAATTCCACTCGGGGTCGGTTGACGATTCGGGACCATACGGCCCGATCGTCGACCTCGCTAGCGTCGCCCGCTCTTCGACCTCACGCCGACGGTGATCCTGATCCGGAACGGGTTCGCCGACCTGGCGGCGCCACTGGAACGGTGAGCCCGCTCGGGATAGGACGTTCGATGAAAAAGGGGACGCCATGGAACGAACGGCCGTAGATTCTCCCGCTCATGCGCCGCTGCCGCTGCCGGCCACCGTTCCGCCCTCCTTCCGCCGTCTGCCATGCATCGCCGCACGTTCCTGCAGGCCGCTAGCGCACCCCTCGGGCTCGCCGCCGTGAATCGCTTCGTACCGCCGGTGACTGACCCGGTTTCCGGTTCGGTGTCCGGTCCGGCGGTGCACACCACGCCACGCGCCTCGGTGGTCGTCATCGGCGCGGGCGCCTTCGGGGGCTGGACGGCGCTGCACCTGCGCGAAATGGGACACGCCGTCACCCTGCTCGATGCCTACGGCCCTGGCAATTCACGCGCCACCTCGGGCGACGAAACGCGCCAGATCCGCTGCGGCTACGGCGATCGCCTGCTGTACGCGCGATCGGCGCAGCGGGCGATGGTGGCGTGGCACGAGCGGGAACGCGAGTTCGGCGTGTCACTCCTCAACCCCACCGGGCGGCTGCAACTCGCCCCCGACTGGACGCCGTCGCTGCGCGCCACGCAGGCCACGCTGACCACGCTGGCGGTGCCCTTCGAGGCGATGACCACCGACGACCTGCGGCGGCGCTACCCCCAGATGAATCCCGAGGGGATGGGGGTCGGCCTGCTCGAGCCGGGCGCACTGGTCATTCGCGCCAAGCAGGCCATGCTGGCGGTATCGCAGGCGTTCCAGCGCAAGGGCGGGACGCTGCGCATCAGCCGCGCGCAGCCGGGCACCACCGACGGTGGGCGCCTCGTGGACGTGCGCCTCGACGACGGCTCACGTCTGGCCGCCGACAGCTTCGTGTTCGCCTGCGGACCGTGGCTGCCCAAACTCTTTCCCGCCCTACTCAGGTCGCGCATTCAGGTGCCGGGACGCGATGTGCTGTACTTCGGGCTCCCGTCCGGCGATCAGCGCCTCGCCTTCCCGAACTTTCCCAACTACTCGGAAGAGCGCTACTACGGCTTCGCCAGCATCGATGGCCGCGGCTTCAAGGTGTGCCCCACCACGGGCACCAACAGCTTCGACCCCGATGTCGACGAGCGCATCATCAGCGCCACCGAAGTCCGCCGCGCCCGTGCCTACCTCGCCCAGCGCTTCCCCTCGCTCGCCGGGCAACCGATCACCGAATCGCGCGTCTGCCAGCTCGAAAACACCGCCGACGAGCATTTCATCATCGACCGGCACCCCGAGATGGCCAACGTGATGATCGCCGGCGGCGGCTCCGGCCACGGCTTCAAGCACGGGCCCGTGATCGGCAATTACATCGCGAAACGGGCGCTGGGCGAAACCACCGACGGCGACTTCGACCACATGGTGCGGCTCGCGCGCTGAGCCAGTGGGCTGAGCAGCGCGCTGAACAGCGCGCGATGGCGCCGGTGTGCGGCTGGTCATCCGTCGCCCACCGGCGCACCGTCGTCTCGGCGAGTGTGACGTAGCCGGATAGGAATTCGCGACGCGTTGACGGGGCAGCGGTCGGCAGGCACCTTGGGACCGACCGCTGCCATCGTAACTACCCGCGCGCTACCGGACTTCGCCATGATGCCTCGAAATCACCTGTTACGTCACCGCTCGCTCGCGGTCCGGCTCGGTCTCGGCGTGCTCGCCGGCCAGCTGGCATTTGGCGTCGCTCCCCTCTCCGCGCAGCGCAAGCCGCGCGAGAACGACCTCAAGTTGCCCATCGGTGGGACGCCGGGCCGACTCGACGCGATCACCGACGTGGCGGGCGTGGAGGTTGGGCACACCACGTTGGTCTCCGGCAGCGGCAAACTCGTTGTCGGACAGGGGCCGGTGCGCACCGGGGTCACGGTCGTGCATCCTCGCGGGAAGGACAACGCCGACCCGGTCTTCGCGTCATGGTTCGCGTTGAACGGCAACGGCGAGATGACGGGCACCACGTGGATCCAGGAGAGTGGCTATCTCGAGGGGCCCATCGCGATCACCAACACGCACAGCGTCGGCGTGGTTCGCGACGCGATCATTCGATGGGAGGTGTCGCGCAAGAACGTGCTGCAGCCGTGGTGGTTGCCGGTCGTGGCGGAGACCTATGACGGCGCGCTGAACGACATCAACGGATTCCACGTGAAGCCGGAGCATGTGCTGTCCGCGCTCGACGGCGCACGCGGCGGTGCGGTTGCCGAAGGGGTCGTTGGCGGCGGGACGGGGATGCGGTGCCTCGGATTCAAGGGCGGCATTGGTACCGCGTCGCGGCTGCTCTCGGCGACCGATGGCGGCTACACGGTTGGCGTGCTGGTGCAGTGCAACTTCGGCGCACGGCGCAACCTGCGGATCGCCGGCGTGCCCGTCGGCGAGGAGATCACCGACCTCGCCTCGTGCATCGCCAATCGCGAGCCCTTGCCGAGCGGTTCGACACTTCGCCGCTGCGATGATGCGCCCAGTGGTGCCGACGTTACCGACACCGATCAGGGATCCATTATCGTCGTCGTGGCGACCGACGCGCCGCTGCTCCCACATCAACTCAAGCGTCTGGCGACGCGAGTATCCCTTGGCATCGGGCGTCAGGGCGGATTCGGTGATAACGGATCGGGCGACATCTTCGTCGCCTTCTCCACGGCCAACCCGAAGTCGTGGTCATCCGATAGCACCGCGCGTCTCACGATGCTGACCAATGACCGTATCTCGCCGTTGTTCGCCGCGACCGCGCAGGCGACGGAGGCGGCGATCACCAACGCGCTGCTGGCGGCAGAGACCACCACCGGTGCCAACGACGTGCGCGTGTTTGCGATGCCGGTGGACCGCATGCTGGCCGCCATGCGAAAGTACGGCCGCATGCGCTGACGTGCCGCGCGCGCCCACCGCGGACGGTTCGCTCGGGCGACTGGTCGCGGCTTTTCGACGGACCGAGGGCGCTGCTCGTCAACCGGCGCACGGAGGCGGTTGTAACCGGTGACGAAGACGGTGCCGTGCGGATGCTGAATCCGCATCGGTTCTCGAGCGAGGGTGTCGAGTACTTCGCTCTGTTGGATCAGCGCGAGCCTGTCGTCTCCGCGTGCGCCTAGTGATGTTCGGTGTTCGATGTTCGGTGTTCGGTGTTCGGCGCATGCCGCTAGCGTAGCGGCGGACCAACGGTTCGTTGAGGCGCAATTGCCCCCGCGCGCGTCTCGATCTTAATTGACATCGTGCCAACGCCAAGCAAGCCACCCACGCGCGGACGCGCCGCGAGCCAGGTCGCGCCCATGCCACCGAGACTGCTCCCGCGACTTCTATCGCGACTGCTACCGCCACGGCCAGCGGGCGCGCCGGAGCTCGATCGCGCGAACGTCGTCGTGTTCCTGTGGGCCACGCTGCTGCTTATCGTCTTCCAGTATTTCGGCAAGCCCGAGTCGTATCGCAATTCGGCACTGGAATCCCTGCTGTCGCCGCTCGCGGTGCGCGCACTGGGAACGCATGCCGACCTCGCGCCCTACGCGTACTGGGGCGTTATGTCGTTGCTGCTGCGCACCCTGATCCCGCTCACGGTGGTCGCGATGCTGTTTCGGGCCTCACCGCGCGACTTCGGATGGCGATGGCGGGGGACGCTATCGCACGCACCGATCTACGTCGGACTATGGCTCGTGATGCTGCCGCTGCTGATTGCGGCCTCCACGATGCCCTCCTTCCAAGCCAAGTATCCGTTCTTTCGCGGGGCGATGGCCGGTGGCCTGACCTTTTGGGGCTACGAGCTCGCGTACGGCCTGCAATTCCTTGGGGTTGAAGCGTTCTTTCGTGGCTTCCTGACCTTCTCCCTCTTTCGGCGCTTCGGGCACTACGCGCTGTTCATCATGGCGATCCCGTACGTCATGATTCACTTCAACAAACCGCTGCCGGAAGTCTTCGGTGCGTTCGCGGCGGCGCTCTTGCTTGGCTCGCTCGCCCTGCGCACCGGCAGTTTTATTCCGGGATTCTTTCTGCATTGGGCGATTGGGATCACAATGGACGTGCTCGCGATCGCCAAAGCGAACGGGGGCTGGCGGAACGCGCTGGCGGTCGTGTTCTGAGACGGCGACCGTCGCGCCTGCAGCGTGTCTCGCCGCGAGCGACCCGGTCGTGGCGGCCAGTTGTGGCGAACGCGCCCGATGCGAGCTAACCTCACGTCGCGGCTGCGAGGACATACGGATGTCTCCCTCTTCGCTGCCCTCACTGGTCGCAATTTATGGGAACTCCCTGCGGCAGAACACGAGCGTGAAAGCGTTCGTTGTACGCTGACGGTGGTGACGAACCGGACCTCCTTATGATGAAGAAATGTAGAAATGTAGAACTGGGGAACTGGGGACCTGCGGAAATTCGGAGCTGAGGGGATGATCAGATGATCAACGTGTCAGACCGAAGGCAGTTCTTTGCGGCTCTCGCCGTGATGGGCGTGGGTTCCGAGCCGTTCGCGCGCGCTCTCTTCGCGCAGGCGGCTCAGGCGACGCAATCACGCGTCACGGCAGCCATGGTGCGCGAGGCCGTACAACTCGCCGGGTTGAAATACACGGAGGCGGAGCAGCAGGGTATGGTCGCGTCGCTGAACCGGATTCTGACGCAGGCCGAGGCACTCCATCAGGCACCGCCGGACAACGACGTCCCATCACCGATCCTGTTCAATCCTCGGGTGCCGGGTTTTCCGGTGGTCGTCCCACCGCGGGTGCATCGGCCGACCGCGTCGAGCCGGCAGGCGCGGCCTTCCAACCTGGACGACCTTGCGTTTTGCTCAATCAGCCAAATGGCGGATCTGGTGCGAAGGCGCGTGGTGTCGTCGGTCGAGTTGACGGAGCTGTACTTGCGTCGGCTGGACCGCTACAACCCGTCGCTGAACTGCGTCGTGAACCTGACCGCCGAACGCGCCATGGCGCAGGCGCGTGAGCTCGATCGGGAGTTGGCGCAAGGCAACTACCGCGGGCTCCTGCACGGCATCCCCTTCGGCGTCAAAGACATTGTCTCGGCAAAGGGCGCGCCCACGACCTGGGGCGCGGCGCCGTTCGAGCGGCGGGTCATCGATGAGGACGCGGAGGTGGTGCAGCGGTTGACGCGCGCCGGCGCCGTGCTCGTCGCAAAGCTGACCACCGGGGAGTTCGCGTTCGGCGATCAGTGGTTTGGCGGACGCACCAACAATCCGTGGGACCCCGCGCAGGGCTCGAGCGGATCGTCGGCGGGATC
>CAMBRJ010000155.1 GCA_945870175.1 Gemmatimonas phototrophica | reverse complement strand
CGCCGTTCACTCTTAGCGCCGCTCGCTCGTAGCGCCGCTCGCTCGTAGCGCCGCTCGCTCGTAGCGCCGCTCGCTCGTAGCGCCGCTCGCTCGTAGCGCCGCTCGCTCTTAGCGCCGTTCGCCGTTCACTCCGGCGCCCCCGCTATCTGCGCTCCGACTCTCCCTGGCAGGGTCGGGTGCTGTCTCCACATGTATGCTCCCATGGCACCTGAGGCGATCAGGTTGGCGAGAAAGACCTGCAGCCACGTAATGTCACCGAACCCCTGCGACAGCACCGACGTCCAGCCGATCCAGCCCACTTCGAACACGATGAAGAGGCCGACGAAGCCGATGAATGAGGAGGGCACTTTCTCGGCGCTGTTCACGACCCACGAGAAGGCGTAGCCGATGACGCAGAAAATCGCGACGTGGAAGACCGTGTAGCCGAGAAAGGCAGCGGCCTTGCCGGGGGTGCCGCCTTGCAGGAACAACGACCCGAGTGAGCTGCCTAGCATGACCGGGGTGGCGAGGAGCTCGCCGCGTGCCGCGTCGAGCATGGCGAACCAGACCGCGATGGCGGTGGCTCCGATGAGGCCGGCGGAGATTCCTTCACGTGCCACTCGATTGCCCGTAGACATCCGAAGCCTCCTCCACTCACGGTGATTTCGGAGGCCTGCCCCTCGACAAACCTCGTTCACGCTGTACATAGCTTGGTCAGCAGTACATATCTGCACGATGCAGTCCGTGCGTTCGCTGCCGCACTCCTGTAGCTCTACGCCACAGGGCGGTCGTCGTTCCCCGGGTCTCTCCCGCGCGGGGCTGCCGTTGATTTGTTCATGCTGGCGTTGGCTGTTGCGAGAGTACCACCCAATCCCGAGTCCTGCCATGCCCCGAGCGTCTCGCCCTGTTCTGGCCACGTTGCTGACCGTCGCTGGTCCCAGCCTGCTGCTGCTCGCTGCCTGCGGCGATGGCGCGACCGCCGACCGCGCGAAGGCCGCGGCCTCGACGGTGGCGGCGGGTCCCGCGTGCGTGAGCACGGATACGACGCCGGTGGCGCTGGCGGTGCTCGACTTCATCACGAAGGCGGAGCCGCTCCCGAAGCGCTTCCTCACTGCGGCCGGCACCGACTCGGCCGTGCCGGCCGACGGCTTCAAGGTGCTGCAGGACGAGGGGCCGACGTATTTCTACAGCAGCGACACCGTCGCGCAGCGCAAGATTCGCGAGAAGCTCGAAGAGGTCGGTCCCTATCCATCGATGCTGGTGGTGTTCCGCGGCACGACCGACGCGGACAACGGCAACACGGTGACCGTGCGGCTGGGCGGGCACTACGTCGGTGGCGATGACCACGGCAAAGCCTCGCCGACCAGGTCGTTCAACGTGCGGTGTGACACGACCGGGTGGAAGGTCGCCGCATCCACGACCGAGGGCGGCGCCTGATGGCCGCGGCCCCGACGACGGGGCGTCCCGAGCGACTCGTCTCGCTTGACGTGTTCCGGGGCATGACGGTGGCGGGCATGTTGCTCGTCAATAATCCGGGGACCTGGTCGGCGATCTATCCGCCGCTCGAGCACGCCGCGTGGAACGGATGGACGCCGACCGATCTCATCTTCCCGTTCTTCCTGTTCATCGTCGGGATCACCACCGAGCTCTCGCTGCGCGCGCGACGCGCCCGTGGCGATGATGACCGCGCGATCCTGCGACAGATGCTCCGTCGCGGCGCGCTCATTTTTCTGTTCGGCTTCCTGCTCTCCGGCTTTCCGTTCTTTACCTGGCCTCCCGCGCTCCCCGAGGCGTCGTTTCTCGAGCGGGTCGTGGACCGCATCGAACATTGGCGCGTGATGGGCGTGCTGCAGCGCATCGGCTTGGCGTATCTGCTCGGTGGCCTGCTCACGTGGCGTACGACGCTCCGGCAACAGTTCGCCATCCTCATCGCGCTGCTCGTCGGATACTGGGCGCTGATGACGCTCGTGCCAGTGCCGGATACCGGCGTGGCCGGACGCTTCGTGCTCGACCAGCCCGACCAACTGCTCAGCGCCTGGCTCGATCGCACGATCCTTGGCACGAACCACCTGTGGATCGGCGCCAAGACGTGGGACCCGGAGGGGTTGCTCAGCACGGTGCCAGCGATCGGCACGATGCTGCTCGGCACCTTCGCCGGACGATGGATCGCGCGCCAGGAGCGCACGCTCACCGATCGACTCGCGGGGTTGTTTGCCGTCGGTGCACTGACGATGATGCTGGGACTCGTGTGGCACTGGGTCTTTCCGATCAACAAGAGCATCTGGTCTAGCTCGTATGTGCTCTTCACCGCGGGCATGGGTGCCGTCGCGCTCGCGACCTGCATGTGGATCATCGACGTGATGCAGGTGCGACGCTGGGCGTTCCCGTTCGTCGTATACGGGACCAACCCGATGCTCGCGTTTCTCGGGTCCGGATTGATGGCGCGCATGATCTCATCGATCTGGACATGGGAAGCAGCGGCCGGTGGTCGGATCTCGGCGCAGGGATTCGTGTTCAACAGCCTGTACGCGTCGTGGCTTCCGCCGCGGGAAGCTTCGTTCGCGTACGCCCTCAGCTTCGTCGCCCTCTGGTTTCTGATGCTCTGGGGTGCGTGGAAGCGAGGGTTCGTCCTCAAGGTCTAACGATGACGCCTTTCCGGCTCACCCGTACTGTTCGTCGCCGTTCGCTCGCGCTCGTGGCGGGCCTGCTGCTGTTCGCGCCCAATCCGGCCGCCACCGCGAACGCCGCGACGGCGAACGCCGCGACGGCGAACGCCGCGACGGTGGTGACGGTGCGCACGCTGCAAGCGCGTTCGACGCGACAAGCCAAGCGTCCGACGCCCAAGAAGAAGAAGGCCCCCGCGAAGCGCAGTTCCCGCAGTTCCCGCAGCGCCCGCGCGGGGCGCCCGCGTGCGCCCGTGGTCCCGGTGCTGCGCTTCACGTCCCCGCGCAGCGACGCCGCCCTCACCAGTGATCTCACGACGCTGTTGAGCAGTCGCACGCGCAACGGCGCGTGGGGGGCGATGGTCGTCAGCATCACGCGCGGCGATACCCTCTTCGCGCACGGCGCCGACAGCAAGATGGTGCCGGCCAGCACCATGAAGCTGTTCACCTCCGCCATCGCGTTCGAGAAGCTTGGCCCCGAGCACACCTTCCGTACCGATGTGCTCCGCGACGGGCCGTTGGAGGTCAATGGTGTGGTCCGCGGCAATCTCGTGCTCCGCGGCGATGGCGATCCCTCCCTGTCGCCTCGCTTCGTGCGCGGTGGCCCGGACGCCTCGATGACGATGCTGGCCCGCTTTGTGGCCGGTGCCGGCATCACGCGGGTGACGGGTGATCTGGTGGCCGATGCATCGGCACTCGAGATGCGCGGTATCCCGGAAGGCTGGCTGACCCGCTACGCCGGTGCGGGCTACGCCGCGCCGTTTTCGGCGCTCACGCTCAACGAGAACATCGTGATCGTGGGCGTCACCGCCGCCGGCGTTGGCGGCGCCGGCAAGGTCTTTCTCGAACCGGCCACGCGGGGGCTCACGATCACCAATACCGTGCGCACCGTGGCCGGCAGCCGTACGCGCATCAGCGCGCGTCGCGCGGGCAATGATCGTGTGGTGGTCTCAGGGACGATCGGCGCGCGCGCGGGCACGGTGCGCTATCAGCTGGTGGTCGGCGACCCCGCCACCTTCACCGGCGGGGCCTTCCGCGCCGCGCTGGAAGAGCAGGGCATCACGGTCGACGGCGCGCTGCGTGTGGGGCGAACGCCGGAGAACGCCATGCTGGTCACCAGCTTGCCGTCGCCGCCATTGGCCCGTCTCATCTCGACGATGAACCGCGAGAGCATCAACATCTTCGCTGAACTGCTGTTCCGCGGCGCGGCCCGCGGCCCGGACAAGCGCACGGTGGGATCGGCCGAGAATGCGTCGGCGACGCTGAGCGACTTCATGGTGCGTCAGGTCGGCGCCTCGCCGGACGCGGTACGTGTCACCGATGGCAGCGGCCTGTCGGTGCTCGACCGGGTGACGCCGCGTGCGCTGGTGCAGCTGCTGGCGCACGCGCATCGCGCCCCTTGGGGCAGCGCCTTCCACGCGTCGTTGCCGGTGGCCGGTGAATCCGAGTTGCTGCGCAATCGTATGCGGGCCACGCCCGCGCAGGGAAACCTGCACGCCAAGACGGGCACCACGAACGACGTGATCGGCCTCTCGGGCTACGTGACGGCCGAGAACGGCGAAATCCTCGCGTTCGCGTTCCTGTACAATGGCAAGGACCGCTGGCATGCGCGTGAGACAATCGACGCGATGGGGCCTACGCTGGCGGCGTTCTCGCGGGAGTGAGGCGGGCCGTCGTGCTTCGGAGGGAGCCGTGCTGACGGCTCGTCAACCTCCAAACTGCCTGACGCGAAGATCGCGAAGTCCGCGAAGGTCGCGAAGAACAGCATCAACATAAAATGCGTTTGCTGTTCTCTGCAGTTCTTCGCGTTCTTCGCGCCCTTCGCGTCAAAGCTGTTGCCGGCTATCAGCCGCGGCGATGCGCGGCTGGAAGGTACTACCGCTTGCCCCGCGCCTTACGCGCCTTGCCGCTCGGCAGCGGTCCGCGCACCGTGCGCGCGCCGGCCGATGGGTCGAGGTCGATGCCCTTGGCGACGCTCATCGCGCGCACCATGGCGGTCGTGAACGTCGAGCCGTTCGAGCCGGCCACAACCGTGCTGTTGTAGCCGACCGCGAAGGCCCCGCCGCTGCCGCTGGCGGCGCCGGTGACGCTCCAAAGCAAGTCGGTGGTGCCCGTCGGCAATGCGCTCCAGGAGGAGCCGTTGTAGCGCAACAACGTGCCCTGTTCGCCCGTGGCGTAGAGATCGGCGGCGCTCGGCCCCCAGATCGACGTCAGCACGCGACTGCTACCAGTCGAAATCGATGTCCAGGACGTACCGTTGAAGCTGAAGGCGACGCCACTGGTGCCCGTTGACGATGCGCCTACCACGGTCGCACCCGTGCCGCTCGACCAGACCCCGGCCAGCGTACCCGTCGTGCTCACCGTGATGGCGTTCCATCCGCTCCCGTTGAAGCGCATCGCCGCGCCGTTCTCGCCGGTGGCCACGATATCCGTGGGTGACGAGCCGTGAATGGCCCACAGCGCACTGCCCGAGGTGGCCACCACCGACCACGAGCTGCCGTTGAACCGTACCACTTCGCCCGCCGCCGTCACCGCGAAGACATTCGACGCGCTGCTGCCCCAGAGGCCGTACACGCTCGACGTGGACGGGAAGCTCATCGCGGCCCACGCGGTGCCGTCGAAGCGCAGCATGGTGCCGTTGTCGCCAGCCGCGAAGGCTTCGGTCGCACTGGCCCCCCACACCGCGTTCAGCGTCGTGGTGGTCGAGGTGGCCTGGCGTGCCCACGACGAGCCGTTCCAGCGATAGATGAATCCGAATTCGCCCACTGCCCAGCTATTGCTCGCCGACGTCGTCCAGGCGTCGATCAGGTCAGGGGCCAGGCTGATGGTTTCCCAGCTTCCGCTCGCGAGACGCTGGACGCTGCCGCGCTGTCCGCCTGCCCACATCTGACCGGCGGCGTCTACGGAGACCGAGAACATCCGCGGCGAATAGGGAGTGGCCACCCGCGTCAGCACGCCGTTGTTCAGGAGCAGCAACCCATCGTCGCTGGCGATATAGACCCGCGTGTCGCTCGCCGACACCGCGCTCGCCGAATACAAGTCGGCGACGACACCGTTGCTGTTCACCGTCGTCCAGGTGCTACCGTTATACGACAGCACCGTGCCGAACGTGCCGACCGCCACCACACTGGAGCCCGTGCTGCCCGTGACGCCACTGAGCGATTCGCTCGTGGGGACCGTCTGACGTACCCAGCTGCCGCTGCCGAAGCGAAGGACTTCGCCCGTCGCCCCGACGGCGAACGCAATGCCGCCGCTCGCCCAGACGCTGTTCAGCGCCCGCGTGGATCCGGTGCTGCTGACACTCCAGGTCGAGCCATTCCAGCGTAGCGCCGTCCCATTCTCGCCGACGGCGAAGCCGCTGCTCGCGCTTTCCATGAACACGCTGTTCAGGCGGTTTGTCGTGCCCGATGCGGCCACGCTCCAGATTGAGCCATCAAAGCGGAGGGTGACCCCGTTCGTGCCCACGGCCATGACATTGCCCGTGGATGATCCGTGGACGGCCAGGAACTGCGTCCCATACAAAGCGCCGCGCGCCGCTACCGACCAGGTGCTGCCGTTCCAGCGGAACACGTCGCCCACGAGGTTCACCGCGAAGGCGCTGCTGCCGTCGATCCCGCGCAAGGAAAGCACATCTTCGTACAGCGCGCCGCCGAGGCGCGTGGCGGCCCACGTGGTGGCGAGGCCGCTGGACACCGACACCAATGCCGTCGCGCGCTTCGTGGTGTCAGCGACCGCGAGGACGACAATACTCGCACTACCATTCGCCACCGCCGTCACGAGGCCGCTGGCACTGACGCGCGCGACCGCGCTGTTGGTGCTGCGATAGGTCACCGCCGTCGACAGCGGCGCATCGGCGACCACCGTGGGGGTCAGCTGCACCGTCTGGCCGGCCAGTAGCGACGACGTACCCGGCGTCACGCTCACCGAGCGTACGGCCGCCTCCACCGTAATCGACGACGACGCCCGTCGCGTGGTGTCCGCGACCGACACGGCGACCACGTCGGTCGTGCCGACGGCCACGCCGGTCACGATGCCGGCGGCCGAGACGGTGGCCACGGAGGCATTACCGGTGCGCCACGTGACCGCCGTGCTCAACCCATTCTCCGATGTGACGGTGGCCGTAAGGGCGCGTGTCCCACCGACGTCCACCGTGGCCGTGGTCGGCGACACACTCACCGTGGCGGCGTTGCGCACCGTGAACAGCGCCGTCGCGCGTTTCGTGCTGTCGGCGACCGAGAGGACGACGACACTCGCACTGCCAATCGCCACCGCCGTGACGAGGCCGGTGGCACTGACGCGCGCGACCGCGCTGTTGGTGCTGCGATAGGTCACCGCCGTCGACAGCGGCGCATCGGCGACCACCGTGGGGGTCAGCTGCACCGTCTGGCCGGCCAGTAGCGACGAC
>CAMBRJ010000154.1 GCA_945870175.1 Gemmatimonas phototrophica | reverse complement strand
GGGTTACCCACCACCATCACCGCATTGGCACCCATTCGACCGGTCGGAGACAGCTTGTTCTGCAGCGTGACATAGGTGAAGGCGAACTCACGCCATGGTGTGCCGCTGACAACGGTTCCGGCAATCGTATCGGCCGAGACGCGATGCTGCGCTGCGAAGATGACGGGCGTCGGCGTACCGAACATGAACAGCGGATCCGTAATCTGCGTGTCCGCATCGTAGAAGCTCAAACGGCCGGGGAACGGCGTGGCCTTGCGACCAAGGCTGACGGTATCAATGAACCGGCCGAGCGTATCGGTGCGAATGGTCCACGCTTCGTAGAAATAGCCGACGGGCGGACGATAGTAATTCGAATCGTTCACCGTGTAGATCGCGCCGCGCACTTCAATGCGACCACGCGGGATGATTGCGGTGGTGGCCGAGAATGCCGCGGGGCCGAACACCGCGTTGGCGGCCGTGGACGCGGCGAATACAAATTCCTCGCTCAGTCTCGGGCTGTAGTTCCCAAATCGAATTCCGCCAGTGAGCCGACCACCCACTACGGCGGCTTGACTGCGACGAACCCAGAGTGGACGACGCACAGACGGCGCCGTACCGGGGGTACCCGTTTCCAACGACACCAATACCAGGTTGGCGGAGTCGGCGTTGGGGAGGCCGATAGCCGCGCGCGTGGTGGCGAAGCGCATGAGGCGGTTGGAGCCGCCGGTTGAAAACTGATTGACGGTGCCCACCACGATGGACGACGTCGAGAACACCGCGTCGCCCTGCGCGTTGAGCGTTGTGTCGGTGCGCAGCACGGTGAGGATGCCAGACGCACGGACGAACTTTGTAGCGGAGTCGTTGCCGACCCAGACCACGTAGTTACCACCGGAGAGGGAGTCGAGTCCGCCCAGCTCCACGATGATCGAGTCAGTGGCCGGCGTGGCAGAGGCGATGGGAGCGGTCGGGAAGATTGCCCGTCCTCTGGGCAGGTTGGACTGTGCCTTTACCAAATTCTGTCCAAAACCAAGGCTTCCGACAGGCTCCGTGGTGATGGCGCGTTCCTCAGTGCACGCGGTGGCGAAGGCCACCGTGAGGGCAACGGACGTCAGAGCGACGAGACGCATGGGATTCATGTTTAGTTGCCCCCAGCACTGCCAGGGATATAACGGAAGCCGAGCGAGAGCATGAAGTTGCCCGCCGTGCGCTTCGCCGCCGGTACTGCCGGGAAGTCTTCCGGGAACACCCGGTTCGGGTTGCGTCCGGCCGATGGGTCGAGAAACCCGCGATCGAAATTCCGCATGGTGAGCTGGCGGGCGTCAAGCTGAATGCCACTCCGCTCCGTGAATTTGATCCACACGCCGCCACCGACGGTGTAGGAGGCCGCGTTCTTGATGGCCGCCTTCCCGTTGATTTGGGTATCGAGCAACATGGTGTACGTGCCGAATCCACCCATCACAAACGGCGTGATATGCTTGGTGGGATAGCGCGCCACGCCCATCGCGCCGATGTGAATCGTGTTCACCGGCTGGCCTACGTACTGGTAGTAGACCGTGTCACCGCCATTGGCATTGGCGTTTCCGTAGCGCAGACGCGCCACGAAATCTTCGCGGTGTGTGTTGCCTCGGGTGACGTCCACCGAAACGCCGGTTCCGAAATACTTGTTCAGCGAGTACTCGGTGTCGAGACCCACGAGACCAGCGATATCAAGACTGGACGAGCGCTCCGGGGTGACCGTACCCACTCGGGTCGTCACACTGAATCGCTTTGCCTGCACCTGCGCTTGCGCGGTCGTTGCTGCCAGCGCTGCGAAGGCGGCCGCGAGCATCACCGTTCTCATCGGCCCACCTCGAAGGAGAAGATCTGAACGTTCTGCAGCGCACCGGCGCCCTGATACGAGTAGTCGAAGCGGAGATTGCGTCCGAGCAGCGGCATACGCAGACCGAAGCCACCGGAGAGTCCGAGCGCGGCGGCGTTCTCGACGCCGAGCTCACGACCATCGTTGTACATGCGCTTTCCGCCGCGAATAAAGAGCGTGTTCTTGTACGCGTACTCGATACCCGCGGCGTACTGCGTCGCGATATCGGTCCCGTCGATGACGGTGATCTCCGCGTTGAGCGCGTTGCTCCCCGCGCCTTTGCCAAGAATGGCACCGGCGCCGCCCAGGATCTGCGAACCCACGGAGAACTGGAACGTGACCGGGATTTCGGTGGGCCGCGTGGCCAGTTCTACGCGACGACCTTCCGCTAACAGCGAGCCATCCGTGGTTTGAATCACGCGCTGGAGCAAGGCCCCACTGGCACGAGCCGGTTTGCCCACATTGCGGATCGCGCCGCCGATGGTGACGCCATACAGGCCCGTGTTGAACTGCGTTCCGACATCGGCCGCAACCCACGCGGTGTTGGCGTCGGTGATGCCTTCGGTGATGTACTTGAGCTGTGTGCCGATGTTCAAACGGTCGGTCAGGCGCTTGGCGTATCCCAGGCTGGCCGCCGTGGAGGTCCACGCAAAGGTCGACCCACCGAGGCGCTCGCCAAACGGATTCTGCTCCGTCGTCCGCCGAATTTCACCGGACGACAGCGAGTTGAGCGTCACGCCCACCACCCCGCCAAGCAGCGGCACAGAAAGAGCCGCATAGGACTGCGTCAGCCCGAGGTCGCCATAGAGCTGCTGGTATCCACCCGAGCCGGAAATCGTTTCGCTGGTGGCGGCGCCGGCTGGATTCCAGTACCACGCCGTAGGACCAGTCACCGTACCACCGATCGCACCAGCCATGGCGCCCCCTCGGGCGCCAATGCCGATGTGCAGGAAGTTGGCGCCACGCGTGCCTTGGCGCGTGGCCTTGGTTTCCGGTGTCGGGAGGAGACCACCTGGACCCTGCGCGCAAAGCGGCGCTGCCAGCAGGGTCGTGACGGCTCCGAGGACGCCGATGTTCCGTATAATCTTCATCTCGACTCCGTTAACGGATGATCACGAACTTACCGCGATGCACCTGGTTCTTTCCGCGCTCACCAGTGGCAGTCACAACGAATACATAGAGCCCCGAACCGAGGTCGACACCCTCGCGCGTTCGGAGATTGTATGGGAGGTCGCCAGAGGTGGAGTTATTGCCGGCGCGCAGCAGATCGCTGGCCGTCCACTTGAGTTCCTGCAGATACTGACCGGACAACGAGTAGATGCGCACCGTGCCTTCGTCGGGCAGGCCCGTGAACACGATGTTGCCGACCGAAGTCCGATTCGCCGCATTGACGTCGTCGACATCCGAGCGGACGATGTACGGATTGGGCACAACGCTGATCTTGGCGAGCGTCGCTTTGGTGATCGCGTTGGACGACGAGAACGGCGTGGCGACGAGGCTGAACACGGAGCGCGGATCGAACGTTTTCGTCAGTTCGAAAAACTGCGTCCAATTCGCGGCCACCGGCAGGTATCCGCCGGTCGGTGTGGCGCCACGCGTGTTGATCACCAGCGGGTTACAGGTCTGCTGGTCAAACGTGTTCGTCCGCGTACCGCTTGACGTGGCGTTGGAGACGCACGCCACCATGAACTTGCTCAGTCCAATGGAGTCGGCCAGCACACGAATCGGTCGGAAGGCGTTCGCACCACCCTCGGCATCGGTGGCCAGCACGAGGGCGCGGACACCGCCAATTGTGACGGCGCTGTCGGTCGGCACGCGCTGCATCACGTACAGCGTGTCGCCCGGCAACCAGAGCGTATCGGGCACATTCACCCGGATCGTGTCGTTGCCAGAGCCCATGAGACGCGTCCGAGCCTGCGTGGTCGGTCGCGCCAGCATGGCAAACTTCACGTCTTCCACCCGACCATCTTCGGGATCGGTGTACTTCATCGTGAACGGCACGCGCACTCGGACCAGCGGACGAGCCGCACTCGCGCCGACCATGGCGTTGTACTTCGCGTCGATGATCGTGAGGTTCGTGGCCAGTTTGGACGCTTCGTTCAGCGAGCTGTCAACGGATGACTGCAGCGCTTGCGGCGGATCGAGACGGAACGGCGCCTTCGGCCCCCACGGATCGGTCTGCCAGGTGAGCGTATACGCACCACCCCGAACGCGCTTCGGCAACGTGTTGCCGGTGACCGCAATAATCGGCCGCGTGGTCATGGCGAACTGCTTCGCGCCCGGCTGGATCGTGTCACCGGGTGCACGGACCAAATAATCACGATCGCGCACGGTACCGGATGCGAGCAGTTCCTGGCGAAGACCGGTGGCGGCATTCGAGCTGTCGCGCGAACGGACCGTATAGCCAGGATAGAACGGCGACGACAGCTGATCGCTTTCGTAGTTGGCCGCGTACTGGTCGGTGGTCAGGTAGATCGGCTTACCGTCCTGCGTGACCCATACGTAGCCCATGTTGTTGGCGGGCGCCGCGATCGTATCGAGGAACAACCGCGAGGAGCCAATCACGCCGCGGTTCGTCCCGGCGAGCAAGCTCGCACCGACACGGACCGGAATGTTGGCGCTCGCCGTGAACTGCTGCTCCCGGGCCGTGAAATTCACGACCCGCGCACCGGTCGGCGAGGTGGTGGCGCTGGGTACAATAAATCGGGCCGATATCGTGGTGGACGCGGCACTGGTGAGCGTGTCGATGGTCTTGCGCACGATGAACTGGTTGGCGTACACCAGCCGGGTGCGGCCCGTCGCGGAGTTGGACACGTTGCCGAGGATCACGTCCTGCGTGGCCTTGCCGAACACCGTGGCCGTGTCGACGCGGGCGAAGGAACGGCCCGCCGCATTCGTGATCGGCGCGTACGCCGTAATCGTGGTCGGTCCGCTTCCCGCCAAGGCCGCACTGATCGTGTCCTTGGTGACGTTCAGCGCGTTCTGCACATCGGTGGCCACAAACCCCGCGCTCGTGCTGTCCACGAGGGCGAAGTCGGCGAAGCCTTTTGTGCGCGTGACCAGCGAGTACACGTACGTTCGACCACCCATGACGAACTCAGTGACGCTCGCCGCGGCAGGCGCGCCGTTGGTGTACGTGGTCGTCGCCCACGGACGCCACTGGAACGCCGGCACACCGTTATCGATGTTGCGAGTGGGGGCATCCACGCACGCCCCCACATTGCCACTACTCGTCGTCCACGTGGTGCCCTGATTGCACGACTTGAAGATATAAATGGCCGCGAGATTGTCATTGGCGCGCGCCGTCATGCGATCCAACAGACCGGGGTTGAGGCGCAAGACGCGGCGCACACTCACCACGTTGTCGACCGAATCCTGCCGGATCTTGGCGATCTGGCGAAGGAGAAACTGGTCGACGGGGGAGATCCGTGGGTAGCGAATCGTGATCTGCGAACCCACCGATGCGTCGGCCACACCAGCGCGTGACGAGTCGACAAACTCGGCGGAGGCGATGGTGTACGTCACGCCGGCGGTGATGGCCGGTAACGCCATCGGCGTCGGGCCGGCGTAATTCGTGAGGTACGTATTGAGCATCGCATCCACGCGGGTGCGCGTCTGCAGCGAGTCGGGCCCCCACGTAAACGCGAACAGGAACTGCGTGGTGTCGTTGGAGCGCAGCTTGAACGGTCCCGCCGTGACCGTGTTCATGATGTTGCCCCAGCCGGCATTCCGATAGCCGCCCGGGATGGTATCACTCCACAGCACGTGACAGCCGCGGCTGCCGCAACCGGGTACCGAGATGGTGTCCTGAACGCCGTCCTTGTTGTAGTCCCACTTGCCGAAGGGCTGGCCATTGACCGGGTTGGTGGTGCTGCCCGGCACGAACTTGTTGAAACGCGCCTGGGACGCATCGGGAACGACGCCGCTCCACTCTTCCGGCATGAACTTGAAGAGGTAGTCTCCGGCGCCCAACTGAGCCGGTGTGCGTTCATCGAGGTAGGCGGACTCGATACCCGAGACCATACCGAACGCACCACGCTGGCTGAACTGCAAGTTGTTGTTACCGAAGCTACCCGACGCCGCGTGATTATAGGTGATGGTATCACCGGCGTTGCGATGATTGGGCGCGTAGTACGGGCTGGCGGGTTGGGAGAACAGCTTGTTGCGCAGGTCACCCAACGGCGACTTGAGGAACGTGATCACCATGGCCCCACCGCCGAAACCGGCGGCGGTGCTGTTGCATCCAGCCGTCTGCCCGGCATACCGCTTCGGGTACGAGGTCGCGTTGCAGTTGCCCGACGCACCCGAGCGAACGATGTAGACCGAGCCCTCTTGGGGCTGGAAGTACATAGCGTTGGCGTTCTGGTTCGACGCCATGCCCGGGCCAAGACCATAGTACAACGAGTCGTAATCGACGCCCGTGCCGTACACGTCGGCACTCTTGTTCACCATCGTGAGCTGATACCAGATGGTGTTGCGCACGGCGGGGTTGCCGAACTGGAATGCCTCAAATTTGAACTCGATGCCGAGCGGATAGCCCTGCTCACTCGGCGTACCGGCACCTCCCGACACCACCGACCCGAACCGAAGCTTCTGCTCACGGTAGTAGTCGGACATGTAGCCGTACAGCTGCTGCGTACCCAACGTGTTGCTCGGGTCGTACGTGGTGGTGGGAAGCTTCCACTCATCCCAGGCAAAGCCCGTGGGGTTCGCCTTGAAGCGATCGAGCCACGTGGCATCGGGAATGACCGGCTTGCCCTTGAACCCTTCGGAGCCCCACGTCTCAGGACAATCCTTCGTGGCCAGCAAGGAGTTGCCAAGAAAGCGAAAGGTGTTTGCGTTGGCTCGGCAAGAACCGTCGGCCGCGGAGGTCAGGCCAGAAAACGTTTTGCCGAACTGCCCGTCAGCCGCGCCCAGGGACACCTTGCGGGGATTGCCAACGGTAAAGGTGTGGAAGCCCGAGTAACCCGGATTGCCCAGCATGGTGCGAGCGTTCGGGTATACCGCGCGAATCTTGCGCCATTCGTTTGGCCCGGCGCCGCCAACGATGGGCATTTCGAAGTAGAAGCCGCGCTGGCTCGCCACGCACGCGGTGGTACCGCCCGCCTGGTTGGAGACGGGCCCCCCTTCGTTTTGCGTACCGCCGGTCATGTCGCCCGTACCGCGGTAGGTACCGCAGGCGAAATCTTCACCGGCGAAGAGGCTAAACCCTCTCGTCGCGGCGGACAG
>CAMBRJ010000153.1 GCA_945870175.1 Gemmatimonas phototrophica | reverse complement strand
CGGGTTGGCGGTGTGGTCGGCCAGGATCAGCAGTTCGCTGGGGCCGGCCGGCGAATCGATCGCCACGTCGGCCACCAACTGCAGCTTGGCTTCGGCCACGAACGCGTTGCCCGGTCCCATGATGCGATCCACTCGCGGCACGGTCGCGGTCCCGATCGCCATGGCGGCGATCGCCCCCGCTCCGCCCAGCGCGAAGACCCGATCCACTCCGGCCAAGGCGGCCGCCGCCAACACGACGGGCGACGGCAGGCCGTCGGGGCCGGGCGGCGAGCAGACGATCACTTCACCCACGCCGGCCACGCGGGCCGGGATCGCGCCCATCAGGAGCGAGCTCGGATACGCGGCCCGACCACCCGGGGCGTAAATCCCCACGCGGCCCAACGGATCGGGGCGTCGTCCCACGCGGATGCCGGGTTCCGGCGAGCACTCGGTGGCAACGGGGCGGAAGGCCTCGTGGACGGCGGCAATGTTCCGGGCCGACCGCTCGAGCACGCGGCGAAGCTCCGGATCCAGCGAGGCCAGCGCCGCGTCCCAGGTCGCCCGCGGCACTTCGATCGCTGGCAGCTCGACCCGATCGAAATCCCGGGCGAAGGCCACGAGCGCGGCATCGCCTTCCTGGCGCACGCGAGCAATGATCGCGCTCGTTCGGCTGCGAACGGTCGTGTCGGTGGTCGAGGAACGATCCACGATGGCCAAGCGGGTCGCGACATCGAGGGCCGCGAGCGGTCCGCGCGCCCGCAGCCCAAGCGCAGTGGCGGTGGTCACGGCACGAGCCTTTCGATGCGGGTCACCAGGATGCCTTCGCCGCCGAGGGCCCGCAGCTGCGAGATGGTGCGATAGATGGTGTCGGCGCTGACCACGGCGTGCACGGCCACGTACTTCCCGTGATCGGCGATCTCGATCACGGTGGGGCCGTTCAGGCCGGGGAGTACGGCGCGCACCTCATCGAGTGCGGCGCGGGGCACGTTGGCCATGAGATAACGCTGGCCTCGGGCCCGGATCACCGACCCGAGGGCGGTGACCAAGTCGCTCAGCTCCTGCAGGCGCGACGGATCGCCGTTGCGCGGGCCGTTGATCGCCGTGACGAGATGGGCGCTCGACTTCATGACCGTCTCGATCTCCCGTAGCCCGTTCATCTTGAGGGTGGAGCCGGTCGAGGTGAGATCGATGACGATATCGGCGATCCCCAAGTGGGGCGCGATCTCGGCGGCTCCGGACACCGGCACGACTTCCACGGGGCGACCGCGCGACTCGAAAAAGGTGCGCGTGATGCGCGGGAAGACGGTGGCGACGCGGGCTGGCTTGCCGTCGGCGCCGATGTCCTCGACCGATCGGATCCCCGAGTCGTCCTTGGCGGCGACCACGAGGCGGCACTTCCCGAACCCGAGATCGAGGTGGGAGCGGAGTTCGCGTCCCGACTCCTTGACCAGATCCATGCCGGTCACGCCCACATCGGCGGCGCCATCGGCGACGAACTCCGGGATATCCTGGGCGCGGACGAAGATGGCTTCGAACTCTCCTCCCAGGGAGGCCGTGAGGGCGCGCTCCCCCGATGAGCGGACCTCGAGGCCGGCGTCGTTGAACAGCTCACGGGTGTCTTCACTGAGGCGCCCTTTGTTGGGCAGCGCGATTCGTAGCATGACGGTCGGTGATAAGGAGAGCAGGACTGGAAAAAACAAACGGCCCGTCCGGAAGGGACGGGCCGAGGATCGCTTGGGTGCTTCGGGATCAGCGAGCTGTGCTGGTCACCGTGGCATGCACGAAGCGCCCCGACCCGTATGGCCGTGGCTGCGATGCGCATGGTGGTGGCGGACGCTCTGCATAGTGGAGAGGAGGGTAGTGGAGGTCCGGACGCCCGTCAAGGAGGAAAAATCGGAGGGCCCTTGGCGTTGGACGGGCTTGTGAATAAGTTCACAATGCTCGTAGGGCCCTACGGGTACAGGATTCGTCCTGTCGAATGGTAAAAATTTTCGATCAGGCTCATAGGAGGCCTCTCGACATGCGGTTTCTCGGCTTTGCAGTGGTAACTGGCGCGGCAATCATGCTCGGCGCTTGCGGTGGAGAGAAGGCAGCCACGACGGATTCGGCGGCGGCTCCGGCGGCTGAAGCAGCAGCGGCTCCGGCCGAAGCGGCTCCGGCGGCGGGCGCGATGGCCCCGATCACGGGTACGACGCATGAAGTGAAGATGATCGGCGACGGCGCTGGCTACCGTTTCGAGCCGGCCAACATCACGGTTGCGGCTGGCGACGGCGTCAAGTTCACGCTGGTCAGCGGTGGCCCGCACAACGTCGCGTTCGACGGCGCGGCGATCCCGGCGGCCGGCAAGGCGGCCCTCATGGCCAACATGCCGGAGCAGGCTGGTGAGTTGTCGGGCAAGATGATGCTCAACGCCGACGAGAGCTACACGATCTCGTTCGCGGGCGTCGCGGCTGGTGAGTACCCGTTCTTCTGCACGCCGCACCTTGCCATGAACATGAAGGGCGTGGTCACGGTCAAGTAATTCGAACGGTCTCCGTTCGGCAGGAAAACGCGGGGGCCGGCGAACATCGCCGGCCCCCGCGTTCGTTTGCACAGGACCATGTCGATGCGTCCCACGGAGCGCGATCCGTGGCGCGGGGCGTGGTCGTCGGCTAGTCTCCGAGTCATGTGGGCCGATACGCTGTTGTCACTCGAACGGGGTCACCTGATCCGCCTCGCGCTGTGGGCCGGCGCGTGTGTGTTGAGCGGGACGTCGCTGCTGGCGTGGTTGATGGTGCGTCGCACGACGGCGCCGCTGTTGCGGCATTTTGCCGTCCAGACGGCAGCGTGGGGGGCGGTCAACCTCGCGATTGTCGCGTGGGCGTGGCGCGGACTCGCGTTTCGCGACTTCGCCGGCACGCAGCGCCTGCTGAACGTGCTCTGGCTCAACACCGGTCTCGACGTGGGGTATGCCGCGGTGGGTGTCACGCTGGCGCTCGCGGCATGGCGTTGGGGACAGCGCCCTGGCGGTATCGGGGCCGGCCTGGGCGTCGTGGTCCAGGGCCTCGCCCTCGCGTTGCTCGACCTCCGTCTCATCGCGGCCATCGGTCCGCTGCAATAATCGGCAGCGCGTCCATCGGTTCTTCGCCCGTCGGCACTTCGTCGTCTCCTTTTTCGTTGGCCTCGCATGGAACCCGTGATCCCCGATCTTCGCGCCGAGCCGCGTGCGAGCGCGTATGCGCAGCTGCTCGAGATGCAGTCGCTGCTGCTCGAGGGCAGTGACGATGCGATCGCTGGCATGGCGACGGTCAGCGCGCTGTTGCACCACGCGTTCGCTCATCTGTGGACCGGGTTCTACCGCGTCGTCGAGCCGGGACGACTGCTGCGGGTTGGCCCGTATCAGGGGTCGCTGGGCTGTCAGGAGATCACCTTCGGACGTGGCGTGTGCGGAACGGCGGCGGCCGAACGCCGCACCGTGGTGGTGGCCAACGTGCATGACTTCCCGGGACACATCAGCTGCGATCCGCGATCGCAAAGTGAGATCGTAGTGCCGGTGTTCGACGCGTCCGGCGCGCTGATAGCCGTGCTCGACATCGACTCCTCGGTTCAGTCTGCCTTCGGCGACGTCGATCGCGACGGGCTCGAACAGTTGATGGCTTGGTTCGCCCGCGCGACGTACGTTCCCGTCTCTTCCTGACTCCTCAGTCGCCCCGTCGATGACCGGCTACTCCGATCGGATCAACCACGCCTTCGCCTTCGCGGCGAAGCATCACGATCAGCAGGTCCGCAAAGGCACGCGGCTCCCGTATCTCACGCATCCCGCGAACGTCGCGATCATTCTCACCCGGTATGGGTGTGGCGAAGACACGGTGGTCGCGGGCATTCTGCACGATGTCGTGGGCGACTGTGTTCGCAATGGCTGGACGGGCGAAACGCTCGACGAGCGCATTGGCGCCAAGTTCGGCACCAGCATGCTCGCGATGCTGCTGTCCGTCACGGAGCGTCGCACCGACGATGACGGTGTCGAATTCTCGTCGGACGATCGCAAGGACGACTTCCTCGCGCGGCTCTCGCTCGCGAGTGAAGATGCGCTCTGGGTCTGCGCCGCCGACACGGTGCACAACGCCAACTCCATTCTCTCCGACCTGCGCCGCACGTCCTTTCCCGAAACCGTGTGGGGGCGCTTCGCGGCCGGACGCGAGGGCACGGTGCGCCAGTATGCACGCATGAGCGAGCGACTGCGCGAGATCGGGTTCACCGCCCCGATCGTGGACGAACTCGCGCATGCCGCTGCGGAGCTGGGACGGATCTGAGTGTGCGTGCGGCAACATCGAAACGGCTAGAACACGGATGACGCGGAAGACGCCGAACGCACACGGATAAGCAACAGCAAAAACCATTGTCTTGAATACGGAACGACACGGACCAGCGGCAGCACACCGCTTATCCGTGTCGTTTCTCATTTAGATCCGCGTCATCCGTGTTCCGGCAGTAGCGATCCGTCCAACCACACGGTGTCACACGTTTACACGCTGGCCGTCGCGCCGTAACTCGTCTGGACGTAGTTCTCGAGAATCACCAGGAATTCCTCGACGATCTTGTCGCCCTTGAGGGTGGTGAAGAGCTTGCCGTCCACGTACACCGGCGCCTTCGGCTCTTCGAACGTGCCCGGCAGCGAGATGCCGATGTTCGCGTGCTTGGATTCGCCCGGTCCATTCACCACGCAGCCCATCACCGCGACCTTCATCTCCACGACCCCCGGACGCGACTCACGCCACACCGGCATCTGCTCGCGCAGGTAGCCCTGAATGTCTTCGGCCATGTGCTGGAAGAACGTGCTTGTCGTGCGTCCACAGCCCGGGCAGGCGGTGACCTGCGGGGCGAAGGAACGCAGCCCCAGTGACTGCAGAATCTGCTGCGCCACGAACACTTCTTCACGACGATCGCCGTTCGGCTTGGGCGTGAGCGACACACGGATCGTGTCGCCGATTCCTTCGCTGAGCAGGATGGCCAGTGCCGTGCTGGATGCCACGATACCTTTGGCGCCCATGCCCGCTTCGGTGAGGCCCAAGTGCAGCGGATAGTCGCAGCGCTTGGCGAGACGACGGTAGCACTCCACCAGATCGGGCACGACGGAAATCTTCGCGCTCACGATGATCTTGTCGTGACCGAGCCCCACTTCTTCGGCGAGTGCCGCCGAACGCAGGGCGCTCTCGAGCATGGCGTCCATGTACACGTCCTTCGCGTCGCGCGGCTCGGCCGACTTCGCGTTGGCGTCCATCATGTCGGTGAGCAGGTTCTGATCAAGCGACCCCCAGTTCACCCCGATGCGCACCGGCTTGTCATGATCGATCGCCGCCTGCACGATCGTCGTGAAATTCGTGTCGCGATGCTTCGTGCCGACATTGCCCGGATTGATCCGGTACTTGTCGAGCGTGGCCGCGCACTGCGGGTACTTCGCGAGCAGGAGGTGCCCGTTGTAGTGGAAGTCGCCGATGAGTGGGACATCCAGTCCGCGATCTTCCAGTCGCTGCCGGATCTCGGGGACCGCCTGTGCCGCCTCGTCGTTGTTGACGGTGATGCGCACCTTCTGCGATCCAGCCTCGAATAATTCGGCGACCTGATCGGCCGTGCCGGCGGCATCCGCCGTATCGGTGTTGGTCATCGACTGCACCACGATGGGCGCGGAGGAGCCGACAGAGACACCGCGCACCGTGGTGGTGACGGTGGGACGACGAGCGCTAAAGCCGTGAACGGAAGACACCATTGAACCCGGTTGAGAGTGGCAGCCGTAAGGTAGCGCGGGCAGGGTCTCCTCCCCAAGTTCCCCCCGTCGGCCAACTGTCTCGCGAGTCGGCCCTGTGTTGCACTCACAACCCCGTGGTCGCCGTGCCTGATCCTACTTCGTCGTCCGAGTCGTTCGAGGGAGCCCCCGACAGCCCGACGGCAGCCCCCGCGTCCAAGCCCCGCCAGTCATTTCTGCGGCGGCACTGGCTGGCGGTCGGTGTCTTCGGGGTGTTCGGCCTCCCGGCGCTCGGGATCGCCCTCTGGGCCACGATTGCGCTCAGCTGGAGCTACTCCAGCGGCAAGCGGGCCGGCTACGTCCAGAAAATCTCCCGGAAAGGATTCGTCTGCAAAACCTGGGAAGGCACCCTCTACACCGACATCGCAAAGGGCTTCCGGTCGGACAGTTTCTCGTTCACGGTGCGCAACGATTCGCTCGCCCACGTGATCGAGACACTCAGCGGCAAGAGAGTAGCGGTGGACTACGAGCAGCACATCTACGTGCCGACGTCCTGTTTTGGTGATACGGAGTACTTCGTGACCGGCGTGAGTGCGCTTCCGGAGTAGCACGAGGTCGCACGAGGTCAGTGGGGCTGCAGCACGGCCCGGGCCGCATCCTCTCCGCCACGCGCCGCCCCTTCGAGGGAGCTGGAGTGCAGCACTTCGCTGGCGCGCCACAGGCCGGGTATACCACACGCAATCGTCGGGCGGTGTTCCCGCCATCCGGGTGGTTGCGCGAACTGGGCGTAGGGCACGCGCCAGATCGCCGCGCGCTTCAGCGATGCGGTTTTTGCGTCGGCGGCGGCATCACCGCCGGCCTTCGCCATGGCGGCCAGCTCTCGGCGCGCCGCCGATTCCAGATCCGAATCGTTTCGATCGGCCGCGTCGCCCACGGCGCTGGCCGCAATCAACGACACACCACGCGGCGCATATTCCGGCGCGACATCGGTGATCGTCACCGCGTGACTCACCACGGCCGACGCGTCGGCGTTGAGCCAGAGCGCGCGACCGGGAATCGGCGAGGCCCCGCTCGTCGTGAAGTACAGCGTGGTGGTTCCGCGTGCGCCCGACGGTGTCGCGATCTGCACGCCAGCCGTGGCCGCGAGTCGGGCCGCCGCCGGCGCATCCGTGGCCATGATGACCTGCGCGGCGGGCAGCACATCGCCGCCGGCCAGCACCACGCCCGTTACGCGCCCTTCGTGCACGGTGAGCGAGTGCACGCCGACATCGGTGCGCACCGAACCTGCCGGTAGTTGCGCCGCCAGCTGCTTCGTGAGGGCACCCATTCCGGCCGCAGGCACGATCGTATCGCCCTCGGCCAGCATCTTGAACGTGAACAGCAGCACCGAC
>CAMBRJ010000152.1 GCA_945870175.1 Gemmatimonas phototrophica | reverse complement strand
CTGTTGAATCTCGGGCACTTCGAGTTTGAACAGCGCCTGCACGAACAGCGCGTCCGAGCGGCTCAGAATCAGTCGCGGACCCTTCGGCGTGTCCTCGACACGCTTGAGGACCGCTCTAACGGGCTCACCCTGATGGTAGTGTTCGCGATGATTCTGCTCGCGATACGGAATGATGGCTTCCGCTTCGCGGAACTTGTTGAGCATGATGACCAGCTTTCCACGCTCGATCTGCTGGACCTCACCGGAGAGGAGGTCTCCGACGCGGCCGGCGAATTCATCACGAATGCGCGTACGCTCGCCTTCGCGCACGCGCTGGACGATGCGTTGCTTGGCGGCCTGCACGGCGGTGCGTCCGAATTCGTTGAAATCGACCTCGATTTCCATGACGTCCCCGATCTGAAACTCGGGGTCCATGAAACGTGCCTCTTCGAGCGGGGCCTCGCGAGCCGGGTCGGTCACTTCCTCCACGACCGTCTTGAGCAGCACGATGCGGATGGCGCCCTTCTCCTCGTCGATCTCGACTTCGGCCTGCACGTTGGCCCCGTGCTTCTTGGCCAGCGCGGCATGAATGCCGTCCTGGAGAAGCCCGTGCAGTTCCTCGCGCGTGATCTGCTTGAGATTCGACAGTTCACGGAATGCTGCGAGAATTTCCGCTGGTCCGGCCATCCGTCTCCCCTATCGTTTCCAGTGAAACGCCAATCGCGCTTGGGTGACCTCGACGAGCGGGAGTTGGAACTCCCGTCCCTTCGGATCACGCACCAGCGCGACTTCGGCGCCTTCCTCGCCATCCAGCGCAAGGATCTCGACTTCCTGTTTACCCCCCGCCAGCGCGCCGCTCGTTACCGTTGCCCGGCGTCCGACGAATCGGCGCCAATCTGCTGCGGTTTTCAACGGCCGGTCTGCGCCCGGCGACGAAACTTCCAATACATACTGCTCTCCGACCAACGCCTGGGCTTCCAGTCGCGCTTCAACAGCACGGGACGCCGTGGCACAGTCTTCGATCGTCACCTTCGTGCCATCGCGCCGGTCGATTCGGATCTCGAGCACCGGGCGAGAGCGTGAGCCCCCGCGTCGCAGCTCTACCAAATCGAAGCCCAGCGTGTCAAGCTCTTGTGCGACAATGGGTTCGACGATCTCGCCCACCTGCACATCTCCAGTAAGAACCAGAAAAAACCAAACACCGAAGAACAAAAAAGTGTGGGGACCATCCCCACACTTCACCCACCCGCGCTTGGCGGGCGAAAGTCACGAAGGAGTTACTAACTAGACTGGCAACCTACCCCTCACCCCTTACAAGGTCAAGATGACTGGAGCGCAATGACACCCAACTGACGACCCGGATCTCCGCCGCGATGGCTAAAGAACCGGTCGGCGTGGCATCGGGTGCAAGCCGCGCTCGCCGAAATCTGTTTGACCCCACGGCGCCAGGCCTGCTCCCGCAGCACCTCACGGACATCGAGCTGACCCTTTCCAGTTGCCGGCCGTCCGTACACCGCGCTCAGCACCTCAGGACCGACCTCGTAACACGGGCCGCAAATCGACGGGCCCAGATGGACGACGCATTCATCGGCGGGGAACCCCATGACACCGAGCGCATCGAGACCGGCATCGAGGATTCGCGCCGCGGTGCCCCGCCAGCCGGCATGCAGGGCGGCGACCGCCCCGCCTGGGTGGGCCACGAACACGGGGGTGCAATCGGCGACCGTGACGGCCAGCGCCGTACCCGGCGACCGGGTGACGTGGCCGTCGACGCCGCGAAGGCGCAGCCATCCACGCCACCCGCCGTCATGCCGTTCTACGGCCGCCCCGTGTACTTGATGGGCCGTCGCCAGTCGTTCAATCCGCAGCGCAGCGAGTCCGTGCTGTAACCGCGCCCACCGCTCCATGATCTCGCCGACGGGCTCCGCGGATCCGAGTCCGTATGACCCGTCGGCGCGGGTGGTCGTCCACGCCAGCACGCCGTCGGGCATCCCCGTGACCGACTCGGCCGACCCAAGCGGCATCAGCGTCATCGATTATCCCCGACCTCAGCGTGCGCTGAGCTCGACGCGACGGATGCGGGCGCCCAGCGCGCCGAGTCGCTCCTCGATCCGCTCGTAGCCCCGTTCGATCTGCTGCGCATTGTTGATGACGCTCGTGCCATCGGCGCAGAGGGCCGCAAGCAGCATGGCCATCCCGGCGCGAATGTCGGGCGACTCGACCGTGCTGCCACGCAGCTTGGTGGGGCCGGACACAATGGCGCGGTGCGGATCGCACAGCACGATGCGGGCCCCCATGCTGACCAGCTTGTCGGTAAAGTAGAGGCGCGACTCGAACATCTTTTCGTGCATGAGGATCATACCGTCGCACTGCGTCGCGGTAACGATGGCGATGGACATGACGTCAGCGGGGAACGCGGGCCACGGCTGATCCTCGAGCTTCGGCACATGTCCGCCGAGGTCGCTCTGAATTACCCGCGACTGTTCGGCGGGCACGATGAGGTCATCGCCGTCGATGATGCACGAAATGCCGAGGCGCTCGAACCCCATGAGCGTGCTGCGCAGGTGCTCGACACCGGCGCGCTCGATTCGAATCTCGGAGCGAGTGACCGCGGCGAGTCCGATGAACGATCCGACTTCAATGTGATCGGGACCGATCTCGTGGGTGGCACTGCCCAGCGGCATCCCGCCTTCGATGGTATAGACGTTTGAGCCGATCCCGTCGATGCGCGCCCCGAGGGCCACGAGGAATCGCGCGAGATCCTGCACGTGCGGTTCGCTCGCCGCGTTGCGGAGGACCGTGCGTCCCTTGGCCGCGACGGCCGCCATGAGTGCGTTCTCGGTGGCCGTGACGCTCGGCTCATCGAGGAAGACGTCGGCGCCCGTGAGCGCCTTGGCGGTGAAGCGAAACCGCTCGCCCAATTCGTACTCGGCGCCGAGCGCCTGAAGCACGTGAAAATGGGTATCGAGCCGGCGGCGTCCGATGACATCACCACCGGGCGGCGACAGCGTCACGGTGCCGCAGCGCGCGAGCAGCGGCGCGGCGAGCAGGATCGAGGCACGGATCCGCTTGCACATCGTGGGATCGAGGTCGGCGGCTTGCACCGACTTGGCATGCACCCGCAGCGAGTTGGGACCGTTCCATTCGCACTCCGCTCCCGTGGTGCGCACGAGTTCCACGAGCGTCTCGATATCCCGAATCCGAGGCACGTTATGCAGTTGTACGGGCTGATCGGTCAGGAGCGTGGCAGCGACGATCGGCAGCGCGGCGTTCTTGTTGCCTGCTGGACGGATCGAGCCGCTGAGCCGCTGACCCCCTTCGACAATGAACTGGACGGCGGACATGTACTCGGGGTTGGACGCGGCGATTGAGCGGAGCGGTCGGGCGAACGGAAGCATAGCAGCCGAGAAAGCGTCGCGCACGCCCCCCTTCCCGACCCTGCACGAAACCCTTAGATCATGAAGATGACCTTTGTCAGTGCGTTGTCTGCGCGGCTCCTGCAGGCCGCCGCATTTCCGGATACCATCATCGCCCGCACCATCCCCGAGCGTGGCCTGCTGGAGTGGACGAGCGGCGTGCTCCAGATCGTCGTGCTACTACTCGGGATCGGCGTGCTGATCGCGACGATCCTGCTGATCGTCTCGATTCGAGCCGGTGTGCGCAAGTTCAACGAGACGGTCGATCGGCTGGCGACAGAGACCAAGCCGTTACTGGCAAACGCGACCGCCATCGTGGGCGACGCCCGCGAAGTCGTGTCGATGCTCCGGACGGATGTGGAGCGGGTGACCGGTGCCGCCGAAGCGCTGAGCGAGCAGCTGCTCGATGCCGCGGACCGGACCGCGCGGCGCGTGGACGACGTGAACGCGGTGCTGGATGTGCTGCAAGACGAACTGGAAGACACCGCACTTTCGGCCGTATCGGCCATTCGCGGCGTTCGCGTAGGCGCGAGCGAATTGACGGCGGGGTTGAGCCACCCTCGGCCACGTCGTACTCCTGCCCCTGTGGATGTCGACGACGACGAAGACTGAGCCCTCCGTGCTCCTACGCCACCGTGCCTGGATTGCCGGGGGACTCGCCGTACTCGTGGCGCTGGTGCTGTTCCCGACGGACGCCTGGGCGTGGACTCCGGGCACCCACGTCTTTCTGGGGGATGCGCTCCTTCGGAATCTGTCGTTCGTGCCGTCCACGATCGCGGAGCTTCTGGCCGCCTATCCCACCGACTTTCTGTACGGTTCGATTGCGGCCGATACCAGCATCGCGAAGAAGTACGCCGAAGTCGGCCGCCATTGTCATTCATGGCGCGTCGGACTCGAGATCCATAGCGAGGCGGAGCCGCCCGCATTGCGCGCGTTCGGCCTGGGGTATCTCGCACATCTGGCGGCAGACGTCGTCGCGCACAACTTTTTCGTACCGAGACAGCTCGCGGTGACGTCCAGCACGACCGCGCTCGGGCACAGCTACTGGGAGAGCCGGATCGACACGCACCTCGGCGATCCTTGGCCACGCCGGGCGCGCGAACTGTTGTCAGTCGACCACTCGCCAGCCGATCAGCACCTGGATCGCATCCTGAGCCCGACGCTCTTCGGCACACCGACGAATCGCCGGATCTTCCGCGGCATGGTGTATGTGACCGACACCGATTCGTGGCAGCGCATCTTCCAGCTCGTGTCTGAGAAGAGTCGCTGGGACCTGAGTGATGCCGAAGTGGGACGCTACATGGCGCGTTCGTTCGACTACATCGTCGATCTGTTCAATCGTTGGGACCACAGCGACGCCTTCCGCTTCGATCCGTCGGGCGACGGTCCGCTACGCGACGCGAAGAAGGTCCGTCGTCAGGCGAAACGTGAAGGAGGCGATGTCCGGGCGGCGTTGGAGGCCGATCGCATGTTCGGCATGCCGGTGACCGACCTCCGGCATGCCGCTTCACTGCCGACGCCGCTGTTTACTCCGCGCGAGCGGCCAGCAGCTGATTGACCTTCTTGGGGTCGGCGGACCCCTTCGACTTCTTCATCACCATACCGACCAGCACGCCCTGCAGCTTCTGTTCACCGGCCATGAAGCGCGCGGCCTCGGTCGGTGATTCGGCGAAGACTTCGTCGATCCATGCCACGAGTGCGGAGTCGTCGGAGACCTTGAGCAAGCCATCGCGTGTGGCGATGGCGAGCGGCTCGCTCGGCTCCCGCTCCATCATCGTGAAAATCTGACGGGCCGCGGTATTGGACACGTCGCCCTGCGCTTCCAGCTTGATGAGCGCACCCAGACGGGCGGGATCGACGGCGTGTTCGAGGAGCGAACCGCCTGACGCCTTCACGGCGGCCAGGACCGGTCCGAGCATCCAGTGGGCCGCGCGACGCGCGTCGCCCGACGACGCGGCGACGGCTTCGAACCGATCGGCCAGCATGCGGTTCACGATGAGCTGATCGATATCGGCCGCCCCGAGACCGTACTGTGCGGCAAAGCGGTCGCGCTTGGCGGCCGGCAATTCGGGAAGCGCCTCGTGCTGACGCTGCACGAACTCGTCGGTGAGCACGAGCGGGGGGAGATCCGGCTCGGGGAAGTACCGATAGTCGTGACTGCCTTCCTTGCTGCGCGCGGAGCGCACCTGATTGCGCTTCTCGTCGTAGAGCAATGTTTGCTGTTCGACCCGACCGCCGCTTTCGAGGATGGCGCGCTGCCGCGCGAACTCTACGTCGACGGCGCGCTCGGCGGATGAGAACGAATTGAGATTCTTGACTTCGGTCTTGGTGCCGAGCGTCGTCTGGCCCCGCGGGCGGATCGAGATGTTGACATCCACCCGCAGCGAGCCCTCTTCCATGTTCGCGTCGGATACCTCGGTGTATTCGAGGATCTGCTTGAGGCGTCGGAGATAACTCACGGCGTCCGCGGCGGAGTGAATTTCGGGTTCCGAGACGATCTCGATCAGCGGCGTGCCGGCGCGATTCAGATCGATCGCCGTGGCGTCGCGGAAGCGATCGTGCACCGACTTGCCCGCATCCTCTTCCATGTGCACGCGATGCACGCGGATGGCACGCGGCGGCGTGGCGGTGTCATCGACGACGATCGTGCCGCCGGTGGCGATCGGCTGATCGAACTGCGAGATCTGATACCCCTTGGGCAAGTCGGGATAGAAGTAGTTCTTGCGTGCGAAGACCGACGTGTTGTGCACGACGCAGCCGAGCGCGAGTGCGGCGCGCGTGGCGAGTTCGACGGCGTGCGCGTTCAACACTGGCAGGGCGCCGGGCAAGCCGAGGCACACCGGACAGGTGTTCGTGTTGGGCGCTTCGCCGAAGGAGGTTGCGCATCCACAAAAGATCTTGCTGCGCGTCTTGAGCTGGCAATGCACTTCGAGCCCGATCACGAGCTCCCAGTCGATGGGCACGCCGGCGGCCGGCGATGTGGTGTTCATGCACCGCCCTCCGCTGCCATCGCATACTCGAGCGCGGCGGCCGCCTTGAACATGGTCGCTTCGTCGAAGCGCGCCGCCATGAACTGGCCACCAACGGGGAGGCCGTCCACGAGCCCGATCGGCTGCGACATGGCCGGAATGCCGGCGAGGTTGGCCGTTACCGTGTAGATGTCGCTGAGATACATGTCGTAGGGATCGGACACCTCACCAATGCGGAACGCCGGCGTCGGCGCGGTGGGTGTGAAGAGCACGTGCACGCCGTCGGCAAAGACGCGTTCGAAATCCTGCGTAATGAGTTCGCGGACGGTCTGCGCGCGACGATAATACGCGTCGTAGTAGCCCGCACTGAGCACGTACGTCCCGAGCAGAATTCGGCGCGTCACTTCGGCACCGAACCCGCCAGTACGCGTTCGCTCGTACATCTCGCGAAGCCCGTCTGCGCTGCGCCGCCGTCCGTATCGGACGCCATCATAGCGCGCGAGGTTGCTGGACGCTTCGGCCGGCGCGAGGACGTAGTACACGGGAATCGCGAGGGACGTATGCGGCAGCGACACATCTCGCACCACGGCACCCAGCGCCCGCAGGCGTTCGAGCGACGCGTCGCAGTGCGCTTGAAAACGGGGATCGAGCGCGTCGGTGAAATACTCGACGGGGCGACCGACGACGAGACCAGCGAGCGGCTGCGCGTGGTCGGCGATCACCGCCGACTGCCGCA
>CAMBRJ010000151.1 GCA_945870175.1 Gemmatimonas phototrophica | reverse complement strand
CCGAGCAGACCGGCGTCGCGCGCGATCTGCAGGGCGCGGGTCATCACGTGAATGGTGTGCGGGTACTCGGAGCGCAGGTAGAGGAAGCCGCGCGTGGCACCCACGGCCAGCCCCGCGATCACCATCCCTTCGACGAGCTGAAACGGATCGGCCTCCATGAGCAACCGGTCCGCGAACGTGCCCGAGTCGCCTTCGTCGGCATTGCACACGATGTACTTCGTGGCGGATTCCGCGCTGAGCACCGTCTGCCACTTGATGCCCGCCGGAAACGCCGCACCACCGCGGCCGCGCAGCCCCGACGTCTTCACCTCATCCACGATGGCCTGCGCAGTCATCGTGAGTGCCTGCTCCAGGCCAGCCATGCCGCCGTGCAGGCGGTAGTCGCTGAGCGACAGTGGATCGATGACGCCGGCGCGCCGGAAGGTGAGGCGATGCTGGTCGCGCAACCAGGGAATCTCGTGCACGAGGCCGACCGATAGCGGATGCGCCGCGCTCGGCATCTGGCCGTCGGCGAACAGGGCCGCCACCTGTTCGGCGGTGATGTTGGCAAAGCCGACGCGGCTTTCGACATCGCCAATGGCCGTCTCGATCTCGACGAGGGGTTCCAGCCAGTACGCGCCGCGCGATCCGTTGCGGACCACGTCGATGTTGAGCCCCAGGGCCTCGATGGCGGAGGCGACGGCATCAGCACCGACTGATCGTGCCGCGGTGTCGTTCGGGACGAACACACGAACGCGTGGCGGTCCGACTCCCGCCGGCGTCGCGTGGCGCACATCGGCCGCCGGGCGGGCATCGTCGCGGGCTCCGCGCACGGCGTCGCGCACCAACGCGTCCAACCGCTCGCCGGTGACGCTGCCATACACCGCATCACCCACGCGAACCGACGGCCCCAACGCGCAATTCCCCAGGCAATACACCGCTTCCAGCTGCACGCGGCCGTCCGGGGTGGTGCTACCCAGCGTTGTCTGCAGCGACGACTCGGCGTGGCGCGCCAGTTCGCGGCACCCCACGGCCTGACAGGCTTCAGCCATGCACAGCTGCACTACGATGTCGCCGACGGGCTCCTCACGAAGGTCGTGGTAGAACGAGACGACACCATACACCTCGGCGCGCGACCGGTTGAACGCCTGGGCGACGAACCGGATCGCGGCTGGCGACACGTACCCGAATTGCCGCTGCACCTGCTGCAAGACGGGCAGCAGGTACTCGGCCTCCGTTGGCGTACCGTCCAGCAGCGCTTGCAGCGTTGCCAGTTCGTGCTCCACGTCGACTGGAATCGGCCGGTCCCCGCTCGAGGATGTTGGTGTCTGTTGCATCAGCGGGGAAGTGACTGCGCAACGGGAGCGACGGCTACCCCGCGGGAGGCAGAAATTTCCTCGGGCGTACGGCGCGCGCCGTTGTGTCTACGGCCGGTCGACCAGCGCGGCGATGGACACGCGAAAACCGGGCAGCACATCCTCTCCCTCGAGCAGGTCGTCTCGACTCAACACCGTATCCGAGCCATCGGCGCGATAGACGCGCGCTCGCCGCCGCTCGGGATCGATGGTCCAGACGAGCGCCGTCCCGGCGGTGAGCCAGTCGGCGACCTTGGCCAGCACCTCGCCGGGCCGATCCGATGGAGAAAGGACCTCGACAGCGAGATCGGGGGCGAAATCGGCGAATCCACTATGCGTTCCGGGTGGCAGGCGATCGACGCGAATGAACGCCACGTCAGGCGCCCGCACGGTATCCGGATTCCGCTGCAGCGTGAATCCCGTTTCAGCGGCGACCACCATCCCGCGAGGGACACCAGATGGTTGACGAGCGCGGTCGGCGGCGAGGTAGTTGCTGATCGCCACCAGCACTCGGGCCGCCACGTCGCCATGCCACAATCCGGCCGGTTCTTGAACAACGAGCCGGCCTCGCACCAGTTCCGTGCGCTTGTCCGGCAATTGCAACGTGAGCAGGTCGTCCGCTGTCATGATGGTCGGTGCCGGAAGCATCGCCGCCGCCCTCCTCGAAGCGCGCGTGAGTTTCATGCGAACACGGTAGCGAACGGCGTCATCAGGTCGTCATTGCCCCGCAGGGAAAAGGTACGCGGTGAAGCACGCCGAATACAACTCGGCCGTCGTTCAGCGCTTCGCTGGCGGTCCCGCTGGATGTTTCTCGCACACCGGCGGCTGCTCGGCGCTCCACGCCATCGCCGCGATGCGCCATTGCCCTGCGCTTTTCACGAGCGTGAACACATCGGCCCCGCAGTGTGACCAGGCGCCGTTGACGTAGAGATCGTAGGGGTACCACACCATGGCCACGCCACCGCTCACCATGGCCTGCGGCGCGAAGCCGCGCTCGGTAATGCCGGTCATTGGCGTGTTGCGCTGAGCCTCGCGCGTGCGCACCCGATACACCGTGACGCCATCACGGGTGGACGTGGGGAACATCACGGCCTCCGGCACCATCAGGTCAGTGAACGCGACGACGTCGCCTCGCGTGATCGCGACTAGCGCGGAGTCGGCGACGGCGATCACGGCGGCGCGTGCGGCGGAGGCTTGGGCCGGTGCCTGAGCGTGTGCGTCGCGCTGATGCAGGCCGAAAAAAGAAACGGTCAGGGCGGCGGCGAGAGCGAGTGGCGTGCGGCGAGTCATGGGTTTCGGTGTGATGGTGGGGGTCGAACGCGAACTACCGGGCGGCTTTCACGAAGCGCACGTTCCGTACGCGTGGGCTGCTCATCAGCATGCCGTTTACGGCGGCGGCACGTCCGCGCGTGAAGGCGATCTGGAACGGCCCGATAAACGTGTCGCCATACGCCGGGCGCAGTTCCCGCTCGCGCGCCCAGCGCGTGTTGATCAGGATGCTGCTGTCGGTGGCGGTAACGACGTACGTCGCGCCGAGTTCTTCGCTGTAATAGCGACCGGCCAGCTGCTCGAGCGCCGCTCGTGACGGCCGTGCGACGGCACGACGGGCGAGGACCGTCGGGGTGCGCACCGGCCACGACAACGTCCGGCGCACGAGCCCGTTCGGTGTCACCGTGAACTCGACGGGCTGTCCCGTGACCTGAAACGTGGTGTCGTTGAGCGCGACCAGCGCCGGTCCGGTCACGCGCCCGAGTACCAGCGAGTCACCATGGCGTGTGATGAACGTCGGCGCACCGGTTGCGGAGTCGACCCACACCGCGGCCATGCGCGCCAGCGCTTCCGCGGACGGCGTCACCAGCGCACGCACGGGTTCCGGTACCGCTGCGAGTTGGTCACGGAGCATGACGTCCGCCACCTCGCGCATGAGCGTCGCCGGCACGGCCGACGCGGCGTTGCACAACACGGCGATCGAGAGACGCTGCGCGGGAAACGTGGCGATCTGCGCGCGATACCCCGCGTCAGCGCCACCATGCCCCATGACCGTGGCGCCGCGGTACACCTCACGCGCGATCCCGAGCCCGTAGCCGCTCGTGTCACCATTGGCCAGCGTGGCGCTCGTCCACAAGCGCTGCGTCATCTCCGCATCGCCAACCACCGGGGTGGCGGCATTCTCCGTCCACTTCAGCAGATCGCCCACGGTGGTGTACAGGCTCGTGGCGCCGTAGGTGTCGAAGTTCGGAATACTCACATGCCACTGACCGTCGGCGCCGCGCGCATAGGCGGCTGCCCGGCCTTTCACCAGCATGGTGTAGTCGTCGTGGAAGTGCGACTGCGTCATGCCGAGCGGACCGAAGACGCGTTGCTGGGCAAAGGCGCGCAGCGAGAGGCCACTGACGCGCCGCACGATCGTACCGGCGAGGGTGAAGCCGGTGTTGCTGTACAGGTAGTCGGTACCGGGCACGAAGTTGAGCGCCTGTTGCCTCGGCACGATCTCCAACACGTCGGCTTCGGTGATGCGATTCTCGTCAAACCGACCGCGCGCCATCGACAGCAGATCCCACTGATCGCGCAGGCCGCTCGTGTGCGTGAGGAGATGCCGGATCGTGATACGGTGCCCGTAGTCGGGCAGCTCCGGCAGGTACGTGCGCACGTCATCGTCCAGCGACAGCGTGCCGTCCTGCTGGAGCAGCAGCATGGCCGCCCCCGTGAACTGCTTGGAAAGGGACGCCACATGGAAGATCGTGGCCGGCGTGATCGGTGCGCCGGTCTCCAGGTTGGCCATGCCATAGCCGTTCTGAAACACCACTTCTCCATCGCGACTCACGCCAAGCGCGCAACCAGGGCCCTCGGCATCGGTCCACGTGGCAAACACCCGATTGATTCCGATGCGGATGCTGTCGCTGAGCACCATCTGAGCGGAGGCGGGGCGTGCCGACGCCAACAACACGATGGCAGCAAGGGCGTTGCGGGCGGCGGCGGAGCGCATGGCGGAGCGCATGGCGGGTGGGTGCGGAAAGGGGCGGGCAAGCCTAAACGAGAGGCAAAAGGTACGACCGCCGCGTCATGCCGTCCACGCGCCGGTCGCCGCCGGCCGCCGTCCGGTCCGGTGGCGTGGTATGTTGCGCGGATGCCGCCCCGACTTCGTACGCCTTGCGATCCCCGATGAGTAACATCCGCGACCAGTTGCAATCCACGCTCGGCGACGGCTACACCCTCGAGCGCGAGCTCGGTGGTGGCGGCATGTCGCGCGTGTTCGTGGCGCAGGAGCATGCGCTGGGGCGCGAGGTGGTGGTGAAGGTGCTTTCTCCCGAACGCACCGCCGCGCTCAGCGCCGAGCGTTTCACGCGCGAGATCAAGCTCGCGGCCGCACTGCAGGACCCGCACATCGTCCCGGTCCTCGTCGCGGGCACCACGAGCGACGGGCTGCCGTATTACACCATGCCCTTCGTGCGCGGCGACTCGCTGCGCGCGCGCCTGGTGGCGGGCCCCGTACCGGTGGCCGAGGCGCTCGGTATTCTGCGCAACATCGCGCAGGCGCTGGCCTATGCGCACGAGCGCGGCATCGTCCATCGCGACATCAAGCCGGAGAACGTGCTGCTCTCGCGCGGCACGGCGGTGGTAACCGACTTTGGGATTGCGAAAGCGCTCTCGGCCTCGACCACCAAGGTCGAGGGGAACACGCTCACCTCGTTGGGCACCTCGATCGGCACGCCGGCCTACATGGCGCCGGAGCAGGCACTTGGTGATGTGAACACCGACGCGCGCGCCGATCTGTATGCGTGGGGCGTGGTGGCGTACGAGCTGCTGACGGGCGCGCATCCGTTTGCCGCACGGAGCACGCCGCAGGCGATGGTGGCGGCGCATATCAGTGAAGCGCCGCCGCTACTGAACGCAGCGCGCCTGCTTGTACCGCTGGACGTCGCCGCGCTCGTGATGCAGTGTCTGGAGAAGGACCCCGCGCAGCGCCCGGCCAGTGCGGATACGCTGCTCACGCGACTAGCGAGTGTGACCACGGGAAGCGGCGAGCAGGCGGCGGCGCCGAGTCGGCGACGCACGCCACTGGTGGCGGTGAGCGTTGTGGTGGCCGTGCTGGCTGTCGGTGGCTGGGCCCTGCTTCGCCCACGCGCCACCGCATCGAGCGCGTCGCCCACCGGTGCGGAGACCGGCCCCGTGGCGACCGACAGCGCGTCGCCCATTCGCTCGCTGGTCGTGCTCCCCTTCGAAAGTGTGGGTGGCGATACCGCGAACGCGTATTTCGCTGAGGGCATGGCCGATGAGCTGTCGAACGCGCTCGGCAAAGTACCCGGGTTGCAACTCGCCGGCCGCAGTTCGGCGGCGGCGTTTCGCGGCAAGCAGAAGTCGGCGCAGGAGATCGGCGCCGCGCTGAATGTGGGCGGCGTGCTTGAAGGCACCGTACGCCGGGCGGGTGGGAAAGTGCGCGTCGCCACGCAGCTCACCAACGCGCGTACAGGGTTGGTCCTCTGGAGCGACAGCTTCGAGCGCGATGCCAAGGACGTGTTCGCGGTGCAGGACGACATCGCGCAGGCGATCGTGCGGGCGTTGCAGGTCACGCTGGCGGGCGGTGCCGCGCCGGCGCCCACGGCCGCTGCAGCGCGCGGTACCGCCAATCTTGAGGCGTACGATCTGTACCAGCGCGGTGCGTATTTCCTTGAGCGGCGCGGTCCAAGTCTCCTGCGGGCCCGCGACTACTTCCAGCAGGCGACTGCCCGGGATCCGCAGTTCGCGCGCGCTTATGCGGCGCTTGGACTCACGTGGGTTCATATGGCAACCTACGCCGTTGTGCCGACGCTCGAGGTGATCGCACCGGCTGTGGCGGCGAGCGAGCACGCGGTGGCGCTCGATTCGCTGTCCGCCGACGCTTGGGCGGCGTTGGGATGGGCCCGGATGCTCGGCCACCAATGGCGCGCGGCGGACGAGGCCACTCAGCGGGCCGTGCGCCTCGACGCTCGCAACGCGGTCGCGCAGGCAATCCGGGCGAGGTACCTGGCAGTAGTCGGCCGGGTTGACGAGGCCGCCGAGGCTACGTTGGTGGCGATGGCCCTCGATCCTGGGGTTGTGGGACACACGTACCAGGCCGCGCAGCTGCTCGCCCTCGCTGGTCGGTATCCCGAGGCGATCCGGTTCGTTAATCGCTCGTGGGAGATCGATTCGACGCTGTCGTCCACGAGCGTTCACGTGATCCTGCTCTGGGAAGGCGGGCAAGTCGCCGAGGCGCGTCGGCGTGCCGAGGTCCTGCTTCGTCTGTCGCCATACCCTGGCGCCATCAACCGCGCGATCCACGTCATCGCCAAGACCGGCGATCCCGGGCGCGCTGCCACCCTGCTTCGCCAACAGCGCGCCCGCTTTGCCGGCCGCGACGAGGGAGGATCGGTCTGGTATTCCGCATGGATCGCCTTGGGCGACACGGCGCAGGCGTTGACGGCGCTCGAGGAAAGTGCGCGGCGGGGCGAACTCGGCGTGACCATTCCCCTGGGAAGTCAGCACTTTGATCCCGTTCGTGCCAGCCCGCGCTTCGCGGCCATCGTGCGCACGCTCGGGCTGGATGTGGCGCTATTTACGTCGCCCAACGCCGGGCGGTCGCGGTGAGTCGGCCGTCGGGTTCAGCGCTTGACAGTCACACTTTAGTTACATAATCTCCCTGTTGTGGGGCAAATTCCCGAACCGTGAGGTTGCCATGGCCATTCTCGTGAGTAAGACCCGCGCGCAAGGCGCTTCGGTGGTCACCACACTCCCGGCCGAGGTCGCGC
>CAMBRJ010000150.1 GCA_945870175.1 Gemmatimonas phototrophica | reverse complement strand
CTGATCGACATGGGCTACACGAACGTTGCCTCGCTGGCCGGGGGGTTCCGCGATTGGGTCGCCTCCGGCGGCGCGGTGGCTGACTGAGCGATTCCGCGCGCGACCAACGCGTGCAGCAGGCGCTCCAGCACGCGGATGTGTCGCGACTTGCCAGACGTTTGGCGAGCCGTGTGTCCGTCGATGCGTCACCGCTGGCCGAGTCGCGGCTGGCGGCGGTGTCTGCGGTGTTGCGTGTGGTCGACGGTGCGCCCGAATTGTTGTTTATCAAGCGCGCCGAATTGGCGCGTGATCCGTGGAGCGGCCACATGGCATTCCCCGGTGGCCGCCTCGAACCCGGTGATGCGTCGCTCGAAGTCACCGCCGTTCGGGAAACGCAGGAAGAGCTCGCGCTCGATCTCACGCAGGGGCGAATGCTTGGCCGCCTCGATGATCTCGCGCCGCGCAATCGCTCGCTGCCGCCGATCATCATCCGGCCGTTCGTGGCGATCGTCGAACCCGACGTGACGCTCACGCCCAGCGAAGAAGTGGCGGCCACGTTCTGGGTGCCGCTCGCGCACTTGCAGCAGGAGAGCTCGCAGGCCGAGTATGTGGTGGAGATCAATGGCCACCGCGCCACGTTTCCGGCTTTTCGCGTGGAGCAGCATATCGTCTGGGGACTTACCGAACGCATCGTGCGGCAGCTGCTCGCGCTCGTCAGTCCGTAACTTCCGCACGGCATTTACCCGCACCATACCAGAGGGCTTCACGTTGCCGACCTGTTCCGCGCTTCACCGCTCCGCCGTGGCCCCGATGGCCATCCTGCTCGCCGGCATCATGGGCACGGGCTGCATGCGCCCGTCGGCCGCCGTCGCGCCGATGTCCGGCAAGCGCGTCGAGAGCGACCGCGGCATGGTCGCCGCGTCGCATCCTGATGCCGCCGCCGCCGGCGCGACGATCCTCGCGCAGGGGGGCAATGCCATTGACGCGTTCGCCGCGACCGCGTTCGCGCTCTCGGTCACCGACGTGTCGCAGACAGGACTCGGTGGTGGTGGCGCGATGACCTACTTCAACGCGAAGACGAAGACGGTCGAGCATCTGTCGTTCTATGCGAGAGCTGGGGAAGACGCGGCGTGGGCCCGCGCCGACACCTCGCGTGGCCGTCGTCCGGGACGCGCCGCCGGAACGCCGGGCATGGTGGCCGGTGTGCTCGACGCACACACCAAGTGGGGCAAGCTCACGCGGGCGCAGGTCATGGCGCCAGCCATTGCCCTGGCGCGTGACGGATTCATTGTGTCGCCGCTGCTGGCGCGGACCATCGTCTCGTCTCGCGACAAGCTGATGGCCGATTCGCTGGCGGCCGCGCGGTTCATGCCGCGTGGCGAGGCGCTGCGTCCTGGCGATCGTCTCGTGCAGCCGGAGCTGGCGGCCACCCTGCAGCGTATCGCGAGCGAAGGCGCCACCGTGTTCTACAACGGCAGCATCGCCGAGCGGTTGTCGGCCACGGTGAAGTCGCAGGGCGGACTGATTACGGTGCGTGACATGAATACCTATCCGGTAACGGCGATGCGGCCGCTCTGCACGATGTGGCGCGGGTACACGCTGCTTGGCGCGCCGCCGCCAATGGGTGGCGCGTCGGTGCTGGAGATGCTGCAGATGGCCGATGCTGCGGGCGTTGCCGACGCCGGGTCGTTCACTGAGAACGGCGCGGCCGTTGCGAAGCTGGCCGACATCATGCGCATCGGGAACGCTGACGCAGGCGCGTATCGTGGTGACCCGGCGGCGCTGCGGGTGCCGGCGCATGGCGTCGTGCATCCCGACTTCGCACGTTCGCGTGCCGGGCTCGTTGGTGGGGCGCTGCCTGACACGGCCGTCGCCGGCAATCCATGGGCGTTCGATACCCTCGCGGCGCCGGGCAACTGCGGACGTTTCAACCCGTATCCGGCGTCAGCGGTTCTGCGCACGGGTTCTGCGAAGAGCGCACCGCGCGACACCACGACGGCGGAAGAGGGCCAGAGCTTCACGTCGCACCTCGCCGTCGTTGACGGCGACGGCAGCGCCGTGTCGGCCACGACGACCGTTGGCGTGCTGTTCGGCTCGGGCGTGTACACCGACGGCTTCTTTCTGAACTCCGGCGGGAGCAATTTCGACGCCAAAACGCGTGGCACGAATCGCTACTCGAACTCGACCATGGCGCCGACGCTGATTCTTGACGGCGACAAGGTGCGTCTCGTGGTCGGCGCCGCCGGCTCGCAGTACATCCAGCCGGCGATCACGCAGGTCACGATACGCATGCTCGCCTTCGGTGAAGATCCCGCCGTCGCGCTGTCGGCGCCGCGCATCCACGCCAGCAGCACCATGAAGGAAGTCGAAGTCGAGCCGGGCTTTTCCACGAGCGTGTATCAGGCGCTCGTCACGCGCGGCTACTCGCCGGCCAGTCGCGTGCGTGACATCAGCTTCGGCGGCGTCCACGCCATTTTTGTGCGCAAAGACGGCAAGCGGATCGGCGTGGCCGACCCGCGTCGCGATGGCACCGCTGCCGGCTGGTAACAGCGCGAGGCGTCGGGGGCCTTCGCCTTGTGAAAAAGTTAGGTTCGCCTAAATTACGAATATGGCTGCTGCAAATACTGACCCGACCGCGCCGCCGGACCACCACGCCGGCGCGGGCGCGCCGTCCGCCCAGGAGCCCGGCTGGCGTCGGGCGCGGTTGGCGCCGTCGCTGGCCGAAGTGCACCGCTCCGTCGATGTGAACGGCGCCACCTGGTTCCGGAAAATGGTGGCGTTCGCCGGACCGGGTTACCTGGTCGCCGTCGGGTATATGGACCCGGGCAATTGGGCGACCGATCTCGCCGGTGGGTCGCGCTTCGGCTACACCCTGCTGTCGGTGATCCTGCTGTCGAACCTGATGGCGGTGCTCCTGCAGGGACTCGCCTCCAAGCTTGGTATCGTGACCGGTCGTGATCTCGCGCAGGCCTGTCGCGATCACTATTCGCCGCCCGTCGCCTTTGGCCTCTGGGTGCTGTGCGAAATCGCCATCGCCGCCTGCGACCTCGCCGAGGTGATCGGCACCGCGATCGCCCTCAATCTGCTCTTTGGGATCACGCTCCCCGTGGGCATCGCGATCACCGCCGTCGACGTGCTGATCGTGCTGTACTTGCAGAACAAGGGCTTCCGCATGCTCGAGGCGCTCGTGATCGCGCTCATCGCGGTCGTGGGCGGGTGCTTCCTGTTCGAACTGTTCATCGCGAAGCCGGACATGGGCGCCGTGGCGCGGGGATTCATCCCGACCACGCAGATCTTCACCAACCCGGAGATGCTCTACATCGCGATCGGCATTCTCGGGGCCACCGTGATGCCGCACAACTTGTATCTGCACTCGTCCATCGTGCAGACGCGAAAGTACGAGGAAACGGCGGAAGGCAAGCGCGAGGCGGTACGCTTTGCGTTCCTTGACTCCACCATCGCCCTCAGCTTTGCCTTGTTCATCAACGCGGCCATTCTGATTGTGGCGGCGGCGACGTTTCACACCAGCGGAAACACCGACGTCGCCGAGATTCAGGACGCCTACAAGCTCCTCACGCCGCTCTTGGGCGTGGCGGGAGCGAGTGCAGTGTTCGCCCTCGCATTGCTGGCCTCGGGACAGAATTCCACGCTGACCGGGACGTTGGCCGGCCAGATCGTGATGGAAGGGTTCCTCAATCTCCGCATTCGTCCCTGGCTGCGTCGGTTGATCACGCGGGCGATCGCTATCGTCCCGGCGGCGATCGTGGCGGTACTTTACGGGGAGAGCGGCACGGCCAAACTGCTGATTTTCAGTCAGGTCATTCTGTCGCTGCAGCTCTCGTTCGCCGTGTTTCCGCTCGTGCGCTTCACCTCCGACCGCGAAAAGATGGGCGAGTTCGTGAATTCGTTCGGACTGCGCATTGCGGCGTACGCCGTGGCGGGCGTCATTGCGACGCTGAATATCTGGCTGCTCGTCCAAACCATTCGCGGGTGGATCGCCTGATGTACCGTCGCATTCTCGTCCCCCTCGAGCACTCCGCGTACGACCAGGTCATCCTCGCGCATGTGCGCCAGCTGGCGCAGCTCTGCTCGTCGTCGATCGTGCTGATTCACGTGGCGGATGGTTGGGCGGCGCGAAACCAGCTCGCGCTCAAGCTGCGCGAGTCGGAAGAGATGCGGCTGGACCGCGAGTACATCGAAACCTGCTGCGCCTCGCTGCGCGGAGACGGCTTCGAGACGGAGTCCATTCTTGCCGGCGGTGATCCCGCAGGCGAGATCGTGGCCGCGGCCGATCGCGAGCAATGCGACCTGATCGCCATGGCGGTGCACGGCCACAAGGGTATTCAGGACGTGATCTATGGCACCACGGCCAATTCCGTTCGCCACCGGACGATGGTGCCCGTGCTCATGGTCCGAGGGCCCGTTGGGGGTCCCGCTCGCGCCGCCTCCCGCTGATCTTTGAGCATGAACGCGCCTGACGCTGCTTCGCCCAAGGTGGTTTCGCCGCCGGCATTGACCGAGCCGGTCGAGGACTACCTCAAGGCGATCTACGAGCTCGAGAGCCAATTCGGCGCCGCCGCCACGAGTGATGTGGCGAACGCGCTCGACGTGGCGCCCGCCTCGGTGACCGGCATGGTGCGTCGGCTGGCCACGCAGGGCTACCTCGATCACGTGCCGTATCGCGGCGTGCAGCTCACGCCGCGCGGGCGGCAGGCGGCGCTGCGCACCATTCGCCGTCATCGCATCCTCGAGTCGTATCTCACCGGAGTCCTCGGGTATCCCTGGGATCGCGTGCACGACGAAGCCGAGCGCCTCGAGCACGCCGCGTCCGATGATCTCATTGAGCGCATGGCGGCCGCGCTCGGTCATCCCACCGCCGATCCGCACGGGGCACCGATTCCCACGGTCGACGGTATCGTGGCTGAGCAGCCGCACCGCACGCTGGCCGAGTTGCCGGTGGGCGAAACGGCGCGCATGCTGCGCGTGAGCGACAAGAATCCGTCGTTGCTGCGCTATCTCGCAGAAATCGCGCTGCAGCCGGGCGCCGAGGTCACGATGCTGTCGCGCGCCCCGTTCGATGGACCGCTCACGCTGCGAATCGGGAAGAACGAGCAGGTGGTGGGACCCAATCTGGCCGCTCAGGTATTGGTGGAAGCGATGCCCTCGACTGGTCCACGCTCTGCTCATGCTCTTGGCACCCCTGGCTCGCTTCCGTCCGCTGCCGCTCCCAAAGCGAAATCGCGCAAGTCGCCCGCTCGTTGAGCGATCGTTGGTGAGGGCGCTCCTGCGGGGCGTCGTCGCGATCGCGCTGGGCGTGGCCATCGCACCGCCGCTTGCCGCGCAACGCGCGATCGCGCAACGCGGCATCGCCATCGACGCGCGCATGGCCGAGGACCTCGGACTCGCCGTCGGCGCACGCATTCGGATCTCGGCCCGGCCCGGCGAGCCCGGAGACAGCGCCACGATTGCGGCGATCTACGAGCGTAAGGCCGATCCGGCCGAGGTGGCGCGTCGCGAGTATCGCGTACGGCTGCACCTCGATCACCTGCAACAGCTGCTCGACCTCGATGATCGGGTGGATCGCTTCGCCGTCGGCACGCGCGAGGGGCAGTCGATCGACTCGGCGTTGGCGCGCATCAACCATGTGGCCTTCGGCTTCCGCGCGCACAAGTCACGCGACGTGGCCGTGCAGAGTTCACGCACCTTCCGCGTGGTCGAACGCTTTCACACCGCCATCGGCATCATCACCGTGGTGGCCAGTGCGGTGTTCCTGCTCTGTCTACTCCTGCTCAGCGTGGAAGAACGTCGCCGCGATATCGCGGCGCTCCGGTTGATGGGGATCTCCCGCGCCACCGTGGTGCGCGCGATCGTGATCGAGGCCGCCCTCGTGTCGCTCATCGGCAGCGTGCTCGGCGCCGGTATCGGGTGGATCGCGTCGCTGCTCGTGAACGCGCATTTTCAGCAGCTGTATCGCACGCCGTTGGTGTTCGCGCTGCTCACGCCACAAATCTTCGCGTTCGCCACCGGTCTCTCGCTCGTGCTCGGCATCGGCTCCGGTGCCGCGGCCGGCTGGCGACTGGTCAAGTCGTCGCCCCTGTCGCTCATGGGGCGCTGATCGATGCGATTCATGATGGCCTGGGCCACGCTGCGCCGACATCCCGCCCGTACCACGTTGGCGATGCTTGGCATCGCGGTCGCCGCGGCGCTGCTGCTCGACATGGTGATGCTGGCCACCGGGATGAGCGAGTCGTTCCGCTCGTTGCTGCTCACACGCGGCTACCAACTGCGCGTCTCGCCCAAGGGCACGTTGCCCTTCGACAGCGAGGCCACGATCGACGGCGCCGGTGCGATCGTGCGTGCGTTACGCGCCAATCCCGACATCAAGGCCGTCAGCCCAACGCTCGGCGCTACGCTCACCATTGACGGCAGCCGGATTCCGTCGGCGTTCACGTTGGGGCTCGAGCAGGCGGTGCAGGGTGACTACACGCTCGAAGCCGGCACCGACGTCACACGCGCCGATTCGGTCGCCGATGTCCGTGCCGCGAGGGCGCCGCTGCCCCGGATCGTCGTCAGTCAGACCTTTCTCACGCGCGCGGGCCGTGCGGTCGGCGACACCATCACCATCTCGTCGGGACTCGATGCGCAGTTGCGCACCGCGGCCCGCTCGAGCCGTGTGGTCATCAGCGGCATGGGTCGCTTCATCTACGTGCCCGGTGAAACGCCGGTTCTTGCGATCGACCTGGTCCTGCTGCGTCAGTTGCTGGGGCCAAGCTTTCGCGACCGCATGTCACTGGCGATGGCCGAGTCTCGCCGGAGTGATTCCGCGTCGGTGGAGGCGGTGCGCGCCTGGATTGCCACCACGCAGCCCCGTGTCACGGCGATCTCCACCGAAACGGCGATCCGGCAAGTCGAAGAACGGCTCTCCTACTTCCGTCAGTTGGCCTTCGTGCTCGGCGCGATCAGTCTTGGAATCGGATTTCTGCTGGTCGCGACGTTGGTGACCTTATCGGTGAATGAACGGCGCGGTGAGATCGCGGTACTTCGGGCTATCGGCACGCAGCGTATCGGTGTGCTGCAACAGGTCTTCCTGGAAGGGCTGATGCTCACCAGCGCGGGCATCGTTGGTGGGCTCGCGCTGGGATTGGTCACCGCCCAGTGGCTGAATGGCATTCTGCGCGACTTCCCGGGATTGCCATCGGCGTT
>CAMBRJ010000149.1 GCA_945870175.1 Gemmatimonas phototrophica | reverse complement strand
CTTCCGGATCTTTACGCCCGTGCTGCAGCCGTGATGTGCGCAATGCGGCGTCTGGCGCGCACGGCGATGCTGCTGTGCCTGCTGGCGGCGATGGCGCCGACGGCTCATGCGCAAGTGGATCCTCGCGGCACCATGCGCACCATCGCGATGCCGCACTTCCGGGTGCACTTCCGCCCCGACCAGGAAGCGCTGGCGCGTCGCGCGGCCTTCCTGGCAGAGACGGCCTACGCGCAGTTGTCGCGTGAATTGGCGCCGCCCGCGGGCCCGGTGGATCTGCTGATCGCCGACAATGTGGACGCCAGCAACGGCTATGCGCAGGTGTTTCCCACCAATCGCGTGGTGATTTATGCCGTGCCGCCGATCGCGCTGCGCGAGTTGCGCTTTCATGACGAATGGCTGCGCATGGTGATCACGCACGAGCTGGCGCACATCTTTCAGATCGATCGCGCGCGTGGGGCGTGGGCGTTGGGGCGTGTGGTGTTCGGGCGCAATCCGCTGTTCTTTCCGAATGCGTTGACGCCGAGCTGGGTGAAGGAGGGCTTGGCGGTTCACTATGAGTCGAAGTTCACGGGGAGTGGGCGCAGCGTGAGCACCGGCTTTCCGATGATTGCGCGGACGGCGGTTCGCGATGCGTTCGTGCCGGGTCCGCAGCGGTGGAGCTTGTCCACGTCGCAGTTTCCGGGCGGACAAACGGCGTATGCGTGGGGGACGCTGCTGATGAATCGGTCGGCGCTGCAGCGTGATGGCGGCATGCGGCGCTTCGTGGACATCACGGCGGCGAATGTGGTGCCCTTTCTGCTGAGCCGGACCAGTCGCCAGGCGTTTGGTGCGTCATTCGATAGTCTGTTTGCGCGCATGACCGACTCGTTGCGGCGCGTGACTGCCGCGCTGCCAGGCGATAGCGTGTGGCAGGCGGTGAGCGCCAATGGATGGTACGCGGCATCGCCGCGATGGGTGGGTGTCGATTCGATCGTGTGGAGCGCCAGCAATGGCCGGGAGGTGACGGGGCTGTACATCGCGCCGGCGGGCCACCCTGGCGTAGGCGCACCGCGACGGCTCGCCTGGCGCAACACGCTCGATGTGAACGCGCCCGTGCCCGGTGACACCAGCGGTGCGATGGTGTTCGCGCAGTCGGAGCGCCTGGATCCGTATATCGTGCGCTCGGATCTGTATCGCTCGCGCCGGGGTGATCGCGGCGGTGATCGCCGCGGTGATCGCGGCGGTGAGATGCGGCTCACCAAAGGCGCGCGACTGTCGCAGCCCGACGTGCGGGCCGACGGCCGTATCGTGGCGGTGCAACTCGGCGCCGATCGTACGCGCCTGGTGCGGGTGAGTGCGACGGGCGACAGCATCGTGCCGATCACGCCGGACGTGGTATCGGAGCGTTGGGCGGAGCCGCGCTGGTCGCCTGATGGACAGCGCATCGCGGCGGTGCAGTTGCTCGCCACCGGTGAGCAGCGCGTGGTGGTGATGGATGTGAGTGGGGCGCTGCAGCTTGCGGTGGCGGGGGCGCGCGGCGTGTTCTCGAGTCCAAGCTTTACGCCCGATGGCAAGCGCTTGGTGTGGGTGAGCGATCGCAGCGGACGGTCGCAGCTCGAGACCGCGCCCATCGCGGCGCGCGGCGCGCCGACTGACACGCTGCGGTGGCGCGAGGAGCGCGAGGAGGTGCGCGTGGCGTCGTCGGTGAGCAGCGGCGTGTTCGATCCCACCGTGTCGCCAGATGGGTCGCGGGTGGCGGCGCTGTTCTATCGTGCTGACGGGTATCACGTGTCGTGGGCGCCGCTCGACACGGTCGGGGTGATCGCACGTTCGGCGTGGTACCCGCCGACGAACGTGACCGATCTCTCGGTTTCGAATGTGGCGGCATTGAGCGGGCGCGCGGCGTCGGCCGTCGCCACGCGGTATGCGCCGCTGCGTCAGCTCGTACCGCGGTACTGGATGCCGCTCATTGGTGAAGGGCGCACTGGTGCCGCGACGTACGGCGCGTCGACCAGCGGCATCGACATTCTGGGACGGCATTCGTGGACGGCGAACGCGCTGGTGCAGCCGCAGCTGCGCGAGACGGATGCGTTCGCGTCGTATCGCTACGCCGGTCTCGGCATTCAGTTGCTGGATCTGTCGGCACAGCAGGAGTGGGATGGGACGTTCCGCGCGGTGAACGATTCGGGGGCCACGCTGGGCCTTGTCGCGCGTCGTCGTCGCTTCGTGACCGGTTCCAGCACGTGGCGCGTGCCGCGTGTGCGTCGCTCGGTGAGTGCCACGCTCGGTGCGCAGTACGAGCTGCGGGATTTCACCAGCGTGGTGGATTCGGCGCTCGGCGGGCCGAACTCGCTGCTGCGCACCGGTACGCGCTACGGGTCGATCTTCGCCAGCAGTAGCGTGAGCACGGCGCGCCTCGGTGCTCGGGGGGTCTCGGTGGAAGAGGGATTCACGCTGAGCGGCAGCACGGCGTATCGGTGGCGCGAGAACGATCCCACGGCGTCGGGCGCGTGGCGTTCGATCGTGGGGGCGCGACACTACCTGCCGCTCAACCTGCCGGGCTTCTCGCGTCATGTGATCGCGACGCGCGCCACGATCGGCGTGGCGCAGCAGACGTCGACTACCGACTTCAGCGTGGGCGGCACGAGCGGTCAGTCGGCCGAGCTGTTGCCAGGCGTGGTGATCGGCGATCCGTCGCGCACGTTCTCGCTGCGTGGTGTGGCGCCGGGCACGCAGCGTGGGATTCGCGCGCTGGCGGGCGGGGTGGAGTATCGCGCGCCGCTGGTGTTGTTCAGGCGGTTGCCGAGTCCGTTCACGCTGTTCGTGGACCGGATGTCGGTGACGCTGTTCAGCGATGCGGCGCGGGCGTGGTGTCCGGGTGCGTTGGCGCGGTCGGAGAATGTGGTGTGCGAGCGGCCAGGCAAACGTGACGGCTGGCTGGCGTCGGCGGGCGCCGAGTTAGTGGTGGATCTGGCGGTGCAGTACGACACGCCGTATCGCTTGCGCATTGGCGGGGCGGCGCCGTATGTGGCACCGCGGGACGTCTCGCGCGTCGGGGCGTTTTATGTGACGTTGGGCGGGTACTTCTGAGTTGTCGGTTGGCTGGTGGAGTGCTGGCCGGTGTGCTCTCGGATAGTGGGATGCCGGCGGCTGGCTCTTTGGTTCACGCGAAGGGCGCGGAGGGCCGCGAAGGACGCGGAGAACGGCAAACCGCGTTCTGTTGGTACTCCGGACTTCTTATCCCTTACTGATCTTTATGTCGTCTTTTTGGATCCATGACACGGCGGTCGTGATCGGTGATGTGTCGCTCGGCGATGATGTGAGCGTGTGGCCGACGGCGGTGATTCGCGGTGATGTGGAGCGGATCGTGATCGGGGCGCGCAGCAACGTGCAGGATGGCGCGGTGATTCACGCCGATCCGGGTAAGCCGACGATTGTGGGGGAGGATTGCGTGATCGGGCACCGAGCGGTGGTGCATGGCACGATCCTGGAGGACGGCGTGCTGGTGGGGATGGGGGCGATTCTGCTGAACAACGTGCGGGTGGGGCGCGGGAGCATTATTGCGGCCGGGGCGGTGGTCACGGAAGGCACGCAGGTGCCGCCGGGGTCGCTGGTGGTAGGGGTGCCGGGGAAGGTGGTGCGATTGCTGAGCGCGGCGCAGCAGGCGGGGACGCTGGAGAATGCGGCGCGGTATGTGGCGCTGAAGGACGCGCACCGGCGCGGGTCGGTGGATCGGCTCACGTCGTGATAGCGGGCAATTGCCGGCGGTTGGTGTGACTGCAAGCAAGAGCGCGTTGGCGGGCCGAGGACGAAGGTGCGTGAGCGGCGCGGCGGCGTGTCGGCGTGCTGTGCTGATGCTGCTTGAGCCGAACTGAGCCGTGTCGTGGTAACCTGTTTTTCTACAACAGTTTATGTGATGTAATCGATACTGTCGGCACTGTCGGTATCGCCTGGAAATGACGAACCGTCGCTGTCCGCTCCCGTCTAACAGTTCGCATGCTCACAAAGCTGAGTTCGGTGGACAACTTTTGGGGTGTCACACATCCGTGATATGCCTCGTGCAACGCGTTCGCCGGGAAGCACTTACGCCACTACTTGTGCGGACTCACGAACGGAAGCACCATACCCGCCCGTTCGGGGCCCCGCCAAGTTGTCCCGAATGCAAATGCGTTCGTCGAGTTTCGGGCATTCTTCCCGCCCTTCGCTAACTGCAGGAGCTACACGCATGCCATTTTCCGCCACGCCACCGGAAGGACTGGTAACGCTGTCCGCGAACGCTCGGACTGTGCTCGACAAGCGATACCTGGTCAAAGACACGTCCGGCAAGTCGGTGGAGAAGCCGGAGGACATGTTCTGGCGTGTGGCGACAGTGGTGGCGGAGGCCGACCGTCGATACGGGGCGAGCGACGGCGCGGTGCAGGCCGTGGCCGAGGAGTTCTACTTTCTGATGACGCAGCGTCGGTTTGAGCCAAACTCGCCGACGCTGATGAATGCGGGCCGGCCGTTGGGCCAGCTGTCGGCGTGCTTCGTGTTGCCGGTGGATGACGCGCTCAGCAACGGGCAAAGCGGCATCTATGACACGCTGCGGAGCATGGCGCTGATCCATCAGTCGGGGGGCGGCACCGGCTTCTCCTTCTCGCGGTTGCGCAGCAAGGGCAGCATGGTGCGCAGCACCACCGGCGTGGCGTCGGGGCCGATTTCGTTCATGGAGCTGTACGACGCGAGCACGAACGCGGTGAAGCAGGGCGGTACCCGTCGTGGCGCGAACATGGGCATTCTGCGCGTCGACCATCCCGACGTGCTCGAGTTCATCGCCAGCAAGGAAGACCTCACCAAGATCACGAACTTCAACATCTCGGTGGGCATCACCACGAAGTTCATGGACGCCGTGAAGGTCGACGGGAGCTACGACCTCTTTGATCAGTCCACCGGCCGCGTCACCGGCCAGGCCCGCGCGCGCGACGTGTGGGACAAGATGATTCTGGGCGCGTGGCGCACCGGTGAGCCGGGCGTGTTCTTCATCGACGAAGCGAACCGGTACAACCCGGTGCCGCATCTCGGTGCCTACGAAGCCACGAACCCGTGCGGCGAGCAGCCACTGCTGGCGTACGACGTGTGCAACCTGGGCTCGGTCAACGTCGGCTACTATGTGAGTAACGGGCAGGTCGACTGGGAGGCGATGCGTCGCGACATCGCGCTCAGCACGCACTTCCTCGACAACATCATCGACGTCAACAAGTACCCGCTGCCGGAAATCGACTCGCTGTCCAAGCGTATCCGTCGTATTGGCCTCGGTGTGATGGGCTTCGCCGACATGCTGGTGCGTCTCGGTATTCCGTACGACACGCCGGAAGGTGTGGAGATGGGCCGCAAGGTCATGGAGTTCCTCGACGTCGAGGGCAAAAAGGAAAGCGAGCGGCTGGCGAAGGAGCGTGGGGCCTTCCCCGAGTGGGCGCGCTCCATCTTCGGTCCCGACGAAACGTGCGCGCGCGACGAGCAGGGCGAACGGATCCGCCCGATGCAGCTGCTGCGCAATTGCAACGTGACCACGGTGGCGCCCACCGGCACCATCTCCATCATCGCCGGTTGCTCCAGCGGCCTGGAGCCGCTGTTCGCCGTGGCCTTCATGCGCAATCAGGCCGGCGTCATGATGCCCGATGTGAACGAAGATTTCGTGGCGATCGCGAAGGCTGAAGGCTGGTACAGCGACGAGCTCATGGAGCGCATCGCGAAAACGGGCACCGTGAAGCACGCCGACGTGCCGCTCAAGTGGCAGGCGGTGTTCAACACGGCCAACAACATCGCGCCGGTGTACCACATCCAGATGCAGGCGGCGTTCCAGGATCACTGCGACTCGGCGATCTCCAAGACCACCAACTTCGGATACGCCGCCACGCAGGACGACGTGCGCGCGATCTACGAGATGGCGTACGACATGAAGTGCAAGGGCGTCACGGTGTACCGCGACGGCTCGCGCGACAATCAGGTGCTCAGCACCGGCGCCACGCAGGACGCGGCCGCCAAACGTGACGATGCCAAGGCCGCCGGCGCCCCGGACGCACCGAAGTCCGACAAGGCCACCACCGATGCGTCGGTCGCGCACAAGCGCGAAGTGGGCGAGTTGCAGGGCACGATGGCCGAGTTGCAGAACGAACTCGATCGCACGAAGAAGGCGCTGGTCAGCGCCGAGGCCGAGAACGCGAGCCGTCGTGGCAAGCGCTCGCGCCCCGAAGTGATGCGTGGCACGACCATCCGCAAGGAAACGCCGCTTGGGGTGATGTTCGTGAACATCACCGAAGATGAGAAGGGACAGCCGTTCGAAGTGTTCCTCAATCTCGGCAAGGCAGGCGGTTCCGCGATGGCCGACGCCGAAGCCATTGGTCGCCTGGTCTCGCTGGCGCTCCGCAGCGGCATCTCGCTGCAGGAAATCCATCGGCAGCTGCGCGGTATCTCCAGCGATCGCGCGGTGGGCCTCGGACCGAACAAGGTGCTCTCGCTGCCCGACGCCGTGGGTATCGCGCTGGAACAGTGGTGGCGTGATAAGCAGGGCGTGCAGACGGATCTGTTGGCGGGTGGTGCGCCGGCGGGTATGCCGACGCCGGTCAGCTCCATGATGCCGCCGATGCTCACGCCCGTTGGGGGAGTCCCGATCACGCGTCCGCCGATGACGAACGGTGCTGAGCAGATGCAGCCGATCGAATTCGGATCAGGCGGTGGCGAAGTGTTCATGGGCACGTGCCCCGACTGCGGATCGCAGTTGGAGTTCGCGGAAGGATGCGTGAAATGCCACGTGTGCGGGTTCAGTGAGTGCGGGTGAGCGCGCGCTGAGCTGTGTGATGTGAAAACGCCGCCGGATTCCGTGAGGAGTCCGGCGGCGTTTGCCTTCACGCCGACGCTTCAGTCGGAACGCGCGCTGCGTCGCGTGGTGAGCGTGCTACTCGGCTTCGGGCGACTCGGGCGACTCGGGCGTCGGTGGGGCCGTGGGCGTGGTTGGGGCCGCGGGCGTTTTCGGTGTTTTCCGCGGATGGGCGGCCGAGTGCAGGTAGAGTGACTCCACCTTGGCCCGAGCCCACGGCGTCTTGCGCAGGAATTTGAGCGACGAGTTGACGCTCGGATCGTGCGTGAAGCAGCGGATCTCGATGCGATCGGCTAAGCCATCCCATCCGTAGCGCTCGACGAGATGCTCGACCATCGCCTGGAGCGTG
>CAMBRJ010000148.1 GCA_945870175.1 Gemmatimonas phototrophica | reverse complement strand
AGACAGCTTTACCGCGGATTTTCGCGAATCACACACGGATTCGGCGTCGCGTTACCCACGTCGTCGGTGTGGTTGCTGTTGATCCGCGACGATTCGTGTCAATTCGCGGTCAGGTGGTTCGTTTGCGGTTTACACAAACAGTTTTACCGCGGATTTTCGCGAATCACACACGGATTCTTTGCTCCGCGACGCCGCCAGTCGGTGTGGTTGCGTTTGATCCGCGACGATTCGCGTCAATTCGCGGTCAGGTGGTTCGTTTGCGGTGGAGACGAAACCGTGGCCGGCGACCGCGACGCCGCTACGGAACGAGCAGAATCTTGCCGCGCCGACCGCCGCTGGCCGCGGCGGCGACGGCGTCCTTGATGCGCGACAGCGGAAACGTTTCCTGCACGCTCGCGGCCAGCGTACCCGTGGCGATCAGCATGGCGATCTCGCCGAACAGCGCGCGCTGCTGTTCGGGTGTGGAATTCCGGAACCAGAACGCGAGCCAGAAGCCGCGCAGCGTGACATCGCGAAACACGAACGAGCCCGGGGCGATCTTGCACGCCTCGCCGCTGAGCGCGCCGTAGTTCACCACGGTGCCGCCGATGGCGAGACTGCGCGCAATGCGATCGGTCGCGCTTCCCCCCACGCAATCGAAGCCAAGTCGGATCTTCGCACGGCCCGTCGCCTCGGCCACGCGCGTATCGAGATCGGGCCCGTCTACGAGCACCACGTCGCCCCCCAGCGCCTGCAACGGCGCAATCGCGTCCGGACGGCGCACCACGTTCACCGTGCGAATGCCGCGACGCTTGGCGAGCTGGATGACGTACTCGCCCACGCCGCTATTGGCCGCGTTCTGAATGACCCAGTCGCCCGGCGCCAACGCGACGAACTCGGAGAGCAACAGCGAGGCCGTGGGCGGATTCACCGTCATCATCGCCAATTGCAGCGGGTCGCCAACCGGCGGCAACGCCATGAGTCCGGCCGCCGGCACCACGAGATGCGAGGCCCACGTGCCGGACCCCACGGGCAACAGCACCCGCTGTCCCACGGCAACCGTCGTCACCCCATCACCGAGGGCCACCACCCGGCCGATGCCTTCGTTGCCGCCAACCGCCGGCAGCGGCGGCAGCATACCGTACTGGCCCGTGAGCGTCAGCACATCCGACGGATTGATCGGCGCCGCCAGCATCTCGAGCACGACCTCGCCGGCCTTCGGAGCGGGCGTCTCGCGCGTAACACACTCGATGACGTCCTGCGGCACGGGGCCACGAGCGGTGTATTCGGCACGCTGCATCAGAGTGCTCCAGCGGCGGGAAGAAGGGGAATCAGGCGAGTTCGTCGGCGCGACGATCGTGAATGGTCTTGAGTTCAATGATGATCAATCGGCGGATCTTCTTTGGCAGCTTGAAGATCGCCTGCTCTCCCACGGCCTTCCCCTGCAGCGCCGATCCAATCGGCGACGCCATGGTCACATGCCCATCCTGCAGTTCGCCCGCATCGCCGAACACGAGTTCGTACGACTCGCGCGCCTTCGATTCCTCGTCTTCGACAATCACCTGCGAGCCGAGGCCCACCCGGTCGATCGAGATCTGCGCGATATCGATGTTGGCAAGCTTGGTGACGCGCTGCGTGAGCTGCCCGAGGCGCGCCTGCACGAACTGCTGTCGCTCCAGTGCCGCCTTGTACTCACTGTTCTCCTTCAGGTCGCCCAGTTCGACGGCCTTCCGGATTTCAAAGGGAAGCGTGACGTTGAGCTCGTAGGAGAGCTTTTCGACTTCACGCGCCATCTTGGCGATGAGTTCCTGAAACATGCGCAGGTCCACTGAAGCGGGACAAAAAAGGCGCGCGCCCGGCCGTTTCGGGCCGGGCGCGTGTGCAATCGTGAAATATGGCATGGTTTGGTGAGGGTTCAAGACGTCCCCGAGGAATCACGCCCTCGGCGGCACGGCGACTCCCTCGCCTCACGGCATCACGGACAAGGACAGCCGAACGGTGCGCGGTGCTCCCGGCATGATGTTGTTGTTGCCGTGCGACGTGGCGGCATAGCGCGTGTCGAGCACGTTTTCCACGTTCGCCTGCATCGAAAGGGAGAGCGGCAGCGACACGAAGAGTCCGCCATCGAGGCGCGTGAAGGCCGGGAGTCGCACACTGTTGTCGATCGCCGCGTAGCGCTGGCCCTGGTGCACCACACCGGCGCCCAGCGAGGCGCGCGACGAAACCCGCACTTTGTTCCAAAGCGAGAGCGTCGTACGGGGAACGAGCGGCACCGTCGCGTCGGCGCGCGCCGACGACGTGCGATTCAGCATGCGTGCCTGCTGCACGGCCAACCCGCCCACCACGTTCCAGCGCGACGTCACGGCGCCGGTGACACCAACCTCGACGCCGTTGGTCCGCTGCGCTCCAGTCTGCACAAGGAGTGTGGGGTTGGCCGGGTCCGGCGCCGCGCTGTTCGTCCGATCGAGACGATACCAGGCGGTGTTGAGCTCCACCGCCTCGCTCGGTGTCCACTTCACGCCCACTTCCCGATTGTGAAACTGCTCGGGCGTGAGCGTGGATGAGCTCGCCGAGAGGGACGAGAACTGGTCTCCGGCGCTGGGCAGCGAGGAGATGCCAACCGATCCGTACATCGACAGCGTGCGGAGCGGCGTGAATACCACGCCACCACGCGGCGATAGCAGATAGTCCACGCGCTGCGTGACGGCATCGGTGCGATGATCGCGGACACGCACGGCAAATCGATCGTATCGCGCGCCCAGCACGAACTGCAGGTGCTCGCCAACATGCAGCTGCTCCTGCGCAAACGCGGCTGCCACATTGGCCACGGCATGGTTATCCGCGTCGGTGGCGCTGGCCCTGAACGTCACCGGCGTGGGACCACCGGTTGCCGTGAGTGGCACGGCCCGCGACGTGGACACATCGTCGAAGTAGCCGGTGAGTCGCACGTTGTCGGTCGCTTGGCGACTGAACTCGGTACCGGCCACGAGCGTCTGCCGAATGGCGCCGACACGCGACGCGTACACGAGATCACTCTGATTGAACACGCTGCGGCGGTCGGTGGCCGTACTGTAGGCACCGAGGTTTACCTGCGTGCCGGCGGCATTCACTGCGCTCGACGCGAAGACGTTCTGATAGAACTTGTCGTACCGCACGGCGCGCGTGTGCGTGCGCACCGTCAGGCCACGACTGTTGTCGTACTCAGCCAGCACGTGCGCGCCGTTTACGGTCATGCTGGAGCGATTCTGTGCTGGATCACCCACGAAGGTGCGCCAGTCGAGTGCCGAGGGACGTCCGCTGGCCGACGGAATGCCGCGGTCGACGGTGCGCGAGTCGACGAAGTGCTCCACTCCGGCGCGGAGCATTGTCTTGCCGGCGTGCAGGGCCACCGTGGGGCTGACGCCGCTCTTTTCGTGCGATACGAAGTCGCGATAGGAGCCGCTTTTCTCGTGCAGCGCATTCACGCGCGCCGCGAGTTGCGACGTAAGGCCCTGTCCGACATCGATGGTAACGCGACGCTCGTCGAACGAACCGGACTGCAGGCGACCACTCCGCGTGGGTGTCCACTCGGCCTGCTTCATGACGCGGTTGATCACGCCACCACCGCCGCCTCGTCCGAAGGCGAGCGCGTTGGCGCCTTTGAGCGCTTCGATCTGCGACACGTTGTAGCTATCGCGGAAGTACTGCGCGTCATCGCGAACCCCATCCACGAAGAAGTCGGCGGTGGTGCTTTGGCCTCGGATCGTAGGCGCATCACGGTGTCCTTCCCCCTGCCCCATCGTCACCCCCGGCACGTATTCCATGGCGCGGGCCATCGGCTGCAACCCAAGATCGCGCAGGATCTGGGGCCCGAGCACCGTGATGGATTGCGGTACATCACGTAGCGGGGTCAGGGTGCGGGTGGAGGAACGCGTGTGGGTGACCCGGTACTGCGTGCGCGAGGACCGGTCGGCCGACACGCGTACCGCCAACAGCGATTGTGCTGCGGCCGAGTCCGCCGTGGTGCGGGGGGTGCGGGCGGTATCCTGGACGAGGGGAGCGGTAGCGACGACGGTGGCGAGCATGAAAACGAAGGACATGTTATATTTGTTGAGAACGCTTCTCATGAAGCGTTCTCTCAGGCTAACCTACCAATTCCGATAAAGTCAATCGGCTTTAATTCTCCGCGCTCTGGGCCGCCGTTTGCGCCTCATGGGCGTCGATAACGGCCTGTGCGGCTTCAGCCGGGTCGTCGGTGAGCAACAACAGGTCGAGGTCACCCGGGGAGATCTTCCCTTCGCCCACCAGGCGCGACGTAATCCAGCGGACGAGGCCGGCCCAGTAGTGCCGACCGAACAGGATGACCGGGAACTGATAGATCTTGCCGGTCTGGATCAGCGTGAGCGCCTCGAACAGTTCGTCCAGCGTGCCGAAGCCGCCGGGGAAAATGATGAACGCATTGGAATACTTGATGAACATGGTCTTCCGCACGAAGAAATAGCGGAAGTTGACGAGCGTATCGACGTAGGGATTGGCCCCCTGTTCGAAGGGCAACTCGATGTTGCACCCCACGGAGTGACCGCCGCCCTGCTTGGCGCCCTTATTGGCCGCCTCCATGATGCCCGGGCCCGCACCGGTGATGATCGAGAAGCCCTGCAACGCGAGCAGGCGTGCCGTTTCCTGCGCCGCCACATACTGCGGATCGTCCGGCCCCGTGCGGGCCGAACCAAAGATCGTGACGCCCTTGTGAATCTCGGACAACGCGTCGAACCCTTCCACGAACTCCGACGTGATCCGCATAACGCGCCACGGATCGGAGCGCGTGAACGCACCCATGTCATCTATGGGACTTTGCAGCAACTTCTCGTCCTCCGTGAGCATTGGTCGGTCACGGATGTCCTGATCGATTACGCGTGGCTCCGGTCGACGCACCGCGCGCGCGCCGCTCGACACCAACGGCGCGTCCACGCTCGGCTCGCGACCGGCCTTTCGGTGGCCTTCCACGGTACGTTCCACCAATCCGTCGCGCGATGCCTGCTCGGCTTGGGCGCGGGTGACGGCAGAGGCCTTTTTGCCGGTTGCCGTACGAGGTTGTGACGGTTGCTTTTTCGCCATGGGGAGCACGTGGAAGGTGGCAGGACTGATGTCTGATGATACCACGACAACCACGCGACTGCTGTTGGTCGTGGCCGACGGCGTGCGCCCCGACGTGCTCGCCGAGGAATTGGACCGCGGCCATCTCCCGGCCATGGCGCGTCTTCGCGAGAGGGGCGGGCTGCACACGATCAGTACGTCGTTCCCGTCCGTCACCGGACCCGCGTACGCCCCCTTCGTGATGGGGCGTCATCCGGCCTCGGTCGGCATGCCGGGGCTACGCTGGTTCGATCGGGCGCGTTCGTTGCCCTGGTCGTACGCGCAGGCGCGCAGCTACTCGGGCATCGACATCTGGCACGTGGATGGCGATCTCGATCCACGCAGCCCCACGCTGTACGATCTCGTGCAGCCATCGCTCGCGGGGCTGATGATGATCGCCCGCGGCGCGACGCATGGACGCGTGGGCCGCGGCATCGGATGGTCGCTACGCGCCGGCTGGGCGCACTTTCGCGGTGACGCGCGCGCGTGGCGCCGCGTGGAGCAGGCGGCCGTGCGCGAGTTCTTTCGTCGCTTCACGCGGACGCGCCCGATCTTGTCGATGCTCGGCATCCTCAGTCCGGACAAACTCTCGCATGCGTTCGGCAGTGACTCCGCGGTAGTACGAACGGCTATCCGCGATGTGGACACCGCCATCGCTCAGGCGCAGTCCATCGCCGCGGCGGGCGGATGGGCCGATGGGCTACGGATCTGGGTGGTGGGCGATCACGGCCATGCCGACGTGTCCGAGCATGACGACCTGCACGGATGGTTGTCCGGGCGCGGACATCAGGTGCTCGCGCACCCGAAGCTGGGCACGCGGGGGGCAGATGTCGCGCTCATGGTCGGCGGCAACGCGATGGGGCACGTGTATCTCGAGCCGGCGCGCCGATCACGCGCATGGTGGCCTGCGCTGACTACGCGTTGGCACTCGACGCTCGAGGCGATGCTCGAGCGGCCTTCGACCGGATTGCTCGCGGTGGCGATGCGTGCGGACACCGTGCGCGTGTTTCACCAACGCGATGGCGTGGCCGACATCGTGCGCTCGCACGCGGGGCACGACGCGCGTTGGAGCTATGCGCCGATCGACGGCGACCCGCTGCACCTGGGTGGTGCGCTGTCCGATCTCGACGCCAACGACGCCTGGCTGGCCGGCGCCGCGTCGCCGTACGCCGACGCGCTCGTGCAACTCTCCACACTGGTGCCGTCGCCACGAGCGGGCGATATCGTCGTGTCGGCGGCCAACGGTTGGGATCTGCGCTCGCGCTACGAACCAACGCCGCATGTGTCCACCCATGGTGCGCTGCTGCGCGAGCAAATGCTGGTGCCGCTCCTGCTCGATGGGCCCGTGACGCATCTGCCGCAACGCACCACCGACGTCGTGCCCAGCGCGTTGGATCTGCTGGGCGTGACGTCGGACATTCCCTTCGACGGCCGATCGTTCCTGCGCTGACTGGCTGAATAGCGAAGAGGCTATTCCGTGCGGTTACGACTCCGCTCGGTGTCGAACCCTTCTGGATAGCGCTTGCGCAGCTTGTCGATGTTGCGCTGCGCGATGTCGTCCATGCTGAGTCCGAGCACGGTGGCGAACGCGCCGATATACCACAGGCAGTCGCCCAGCTCTTTCGCCAGCGCGTCCTGATCGAGCGGCGTCGCGTGAAAGAGATGCTTCTTGATCACTTCGGCCACTTCGCCGGCCTCGCCGGTCAGGCCAAGCGCGGCATTCGCCAGCTGCTGCTCGTACGTGCGGTCGCGCCCGAGTGTGCGGGCGGCGAGTTCCTGATACTCGTCGAGGGTCATGGCGATCGTGGGTTGAGGACCCGCGAAAAGTAATGACCGGTTTGGGCTAGCGCGTTGGGCCATCGCGGCGGCGGCGGACGCGCTGGGCTGGGCGCGGCGTGTGTATAGTCTCGCCATGTCCTGGCTCCGCCTGTCCCTCACGCTCTCGCTCCGTGCGATCGCCAACCCGTTGCTGGCGGTAGACTTGCTGCGCGTGGCGTGGCGATTCCGGCACCGGCATTGGTTCCGGCGATTTCCGTTCCTGCCGTTGCCGGCCACCAACTACGTGAAGTGGCGCATGTACACGGCCTATGGGGACGAAGCCGCGATTCCGCCGGCCGACGATG
>CAMBRJ010000147.1 GCA_945870175.1 Gemmatimonas phototrophica | reverse complement strand
CGCACGATTCTTCGCGCGCCAGCGCGTCGCGGCACATCAATTCACCGAGTTCGATGAAATCCGCTACACGTCCCGCGTTCTCGAGCGCCTGATTCAGGTTATCGCCGCTGCCCGGCACGTTCACGTTGCTCCAGAACTCGCCCTTGAGTGCGGCAATCAGTTCCAGCGCCTTGGTGAGTCCTTCCTTCGTGCGCGCCATGCCGCAGTACTCCCACATGATCTTGCCGAGCTCCTTGTGGAAGGAGTCGACTGAGCGCTTGCCCTTGATATCGAGGAAGCGCTTCGTCTGCGCGCGCACCGACTCTTCCGCCGCCTTGAACTCGGCGTGCGTATTGTCGACCTTCGCGAGCTTCGTGCTGGCGATGTAATCACCGATGGTGTACGGCAACACGAAGTATCCATCAGCCAGTCCCTGCATGAGCGCGGACGCGCCGAGACGATTCGCCCCGTGATCGGAGAAGTTCGCCTCACCAGCCACATGCAGGCCGGGGATGGTGCTCATGAGGTTGTAGTCCACCCACAAGCCGCCCATCGTGTAGTGCACGGCGGGGTAGATCCGCATCGGCCGCTCATACGGATTCTCATCCGTGATGCGCTGGTACATATCGAACAGATTGCCGTAGCGTTCAGCAATCGTGTCCTTGCCGAGGCGCTTGATGGCATCAGCGAAATCCAGATACACTCCCAGCCCGCCGGGGCCGACACCGCGACCATCATCACAGGCTTCCTTGGCGGCACGCGACGAAATATCTCGCGGCGCCAGGTTCCCGAAGCTCGGATACTTCCGCTCGAGGAAGTAATCGCGCTCCGCTTCCGGGATGGCTGCCGGTGCACGATTGTCCCCACGCTTGATCGGCACCCACACGCGTCCGTCGTTGCGGAGCGATTCCGACATGAGTGTGAGCTTCGACTGGTGGTCGCCGCTCACGGGAATACACGTGGGATGAATCTGGGTGTAACACGGGTTGGCGAATGCCGCGCCCTTCTTGTACGCGCGCCATGTGGCCGTCGTGTTCGACAGCATGGCGTTCGTGCTGAGGTAGAACACGTTGCCATACCCGCCCGTCGCGAGGACGACCGCATCAGCGGCGTGCGACGTGATCTTGCCCGTGAGCAAGTTGCGCGTCACGATGCCGCGCGCATGCCCATCCACGACGACCACATCGAGCATTTCTTCGAAGGTGTGCATCTGCACGCCTTTGAGCGCGATCTGACGCTCGAGCGCCGAATACGCGCCGAGCAGCAGCTGCTGTCCGGTCTGGCCACGCGCGTAAAAGGTGCGAGACACCTGGGCGCCGCCGAAGGAACGGTTGGCCAGCAGGCCACCGTACTCGCGGGCAAACGGAACGCCTTGCGCGACACACTGGTCGATGATGTTGACCGACAGCTGCGCGAGACGATAGACATTCGCCTCGCGCGCACGGAAGTCGCCGCCCTTGATCGTGTCGTAGAACAGCCGGCGGACGGAATCGCCATCGTTCTGATAATTCTTGGCGGCGTTGATGCCACCCTGCGCGGCGATCGAATGCGCGCGGCGCGGTGTGTCGTGGTACACGAAGCACGACACGTTGTAGCCGAGCTCCGACATGGTTGCCGCCGCCGACGCACCGGCAAGGCCGGCGCCGACGATGATCACGTTGTGCCGGCGCTTGTTGGCCGGGTTCACCAGCTTCATCGAGAATCGATACTGGTCCCACTTCTGCTCGAGGGGACCGCTCGGAGTCTTTGCGTTCAGGTCGAGCATATCAGTGGGTCTCCGCAGCAGGCGTCGCCAGCGCAGTGGCCGCCGACGATTCGGCAAGCGGTGGTGCCGGCGCAAACGTGCCGAGCACGGCGGCAATCGGGATGATCATGAAACCAGCGGCCACGACGATCGCAATCACCAGCGCCACCCGACGCTTGAGCGGTTGCGCCGACGGTCGGGCCACGCCGAGCGTGCGCACGACGGCCCAGCTGCCGTGATACAGGTGCAATCCCAGCGCGGCCATCGCCAGCACATAGAAGGCCGCCATCAGCGGATTCGACAGCAGGATGCGTACGTTGTTGTACGGATCGAGGTGGGTGAACTCCGGATGAATCACGCCGGTCGTGAGCTGCAGCAAGTGCGCCACGATGAACACCAGCAACAGCACGCCACCCCAGCGGATCGTCCGCGCGGCGAACGTGGTGACCTGTGGTCGTCGGTCGGCGTACCCTTCCGGGCGCGCGGCGCGCGACAGCATGGTGAGCTGGTACGCGGCAACGGCATGCAGCACCACGGCGGCGATCAGGCCGACGCGAACCGCCCAGAGCAGCGGCATGCTGGTGCGGAGCAAGAGCGCATAATGCGCCATGGCCTCCTGCCCCTTGAACATGAGCAGATTGCCGGTCATATGGCCGATGACGAACAGGATCCCGATGATCCCAGTCACCGCCATCACGATCTTCTTGCCGATCGTGCTTTGCCAGAAACGCGAGAGAACGTACATAGGGGGGGGCAGAAGAAGAAACCGGCGCGCTCACCGTGGTGAACGCGCCGGTCCCGTCAGAATCAGAGGGAGATCACGGACATCGGCTCGCGCACAGCCTGTGCGGAGCGTTCGAGCGCGGCGCGCTCGTCGTCGGTCAGGTCGATTTCGAGGATCTTCTCGAGACCGTTCCGACCGAGCTTGCAGGGCACGCCGAGGAACAGCCCCGACAGGCCGTACTCGCCTTCGAGCCAGGCGGCACACGGCAGGATGCGCTTGCGATCGTGCACGATCGCTTCGACCATCTCCGTCGCACCCGCCGACGGCGCGTAGTACGCCGAGCCCGTCTTGAGGTACTTCACGATCTCGGCACCGCCGTCGCGTGCGCGCTGCACGATCGCGTCGAGCTGCTCACGCGGCATGAGCTGGGTGACCGGGATGCCGCTGATCGTCGTGTACGAGATGAGCGGCACCATCGTGTCGCCGTGTCCACCGAGCACCATCGCCTGAATGTCACGCACCGACACGTCGAGCGCCTCGGCGATGAACGAGCGGTAGCGTGCCGTATCGAGCACGCCGGCCATCCCGATCACGCGCTCGCGCGGAAAGCCCGTCACCTGCTTCGCGACGTAGCACATCACGTCGAGCGGGTTCGAGACCACGATCACGATCGCGTTCGGCGACGTGGCCTTGATCTGCTCCGACACGGACTTCACGATGCCCGCGTTCGTATTCAGCAGGTCGTCACGCGACATGCCCGGCTTCCGGGCGATACCGGCGGTGATGACGACAATGTCGGAGTCGGCCGTTTCTTCATAACCGTTCGTGCCGATGACGCGCGTGTCGAAGCCTTCAACGGGCGCCGACTCCCACTGGTCGAGCCCCTTGCCCTGCGGGATGCCGTCGACAACGTCGACCATCACCACCGTGCGTCCAAGCGACTTCTCGGCGATGCGCTGCGCCGTCGTGGCGCCGACATTGCCCGCGCCAACGACCGTGATCTTATTGACCATGTTGTGCCGGTTCTCCGAACGGGTGTCCGAACGAGATGGGAATGATGCGGAGAGGCAATGCCCGAGTGAAGACGCACGAAGGCGGTTACCCGAGCATCGCCGCTGCGAAGAGGACAGTGTTTGGAACATAGAGTACTGCGCCGACACGAGCAACACGAGCATCGCCCGATGCTTCAACACGGGGCCGACGAGTGGTCAGCCGCCGACCTGACTGAGGGCCCGCAGACCGCCGACGCGCATCTGCAACAGCTCGTGCGCCTTCGGTTTCTCGGCGAGCGCCTGAAGAAACAACGGCCCCAGCGGCGTGCCGTTCCGGATGGCGTCGCGCAGCAACACCTCGTGGTCGCCAAAGAGACAGGTCCGCAGTCGCCCGTCGGCGGTGAGGCGAACCCGGTTGCACCGCTCGCAATACGTATGCGTCATCGGGGTGATGACACCAACCGTCCCCGCGGCGTCAGGATACCGGTAGTAGACGGCTGGCCCGTTTCCGCGCGAAGGACCGGTATCGGGCTCCAGCGTATCGACCGCACGGATGCGCGCCAGCACCTCATCCGTCGGGACCACATGATCGAAGGTCAGTTCGCTCAGCTCACCCACGGGCATGAGCTCGATGAACCGCACATGCCACGGATTGTCCCGCGTGAGCGCGGCGAAATCGGCGATCTCGTCGTCATTGATGCCACGCATGACGACCACATTGATCTTGATGGGGCCAAGACCGGCGGCCTGGGCGGCCCGGGCCGACGCGACGAGGTCGAAGTGCAGATCTCGTCGCGCAATCTTCACCACCCGATCGGGGCGAAGTGAATCGGCGCTGATATTGACGCGATCGAGACCGGCCTCAGCCAGTTCGGCGGCCATGGTCGGCAGCTTCACGCCGTTCGTGGAGAGTGCGATATCCTCGATCCCAGGGATGTCGCGCAGCATCCGCACGAGCGTGGCAAGTTGCGGTCGGATCGTGGGTTCGCCACCGGTAATGCGAAGTCGCCTCAGACCCATGGGTGCAAGCTGACGCACGACGTCGGCGATCTCCTCGTAGCGCAGGATGTCCGCTTTCGGCAGCCACGGGAGCCCTTCCAGCGGCATGCAGTACTGGCAGCGGAAATTGCATCGATCGGTGACCGAGATGCGGAGATACTCGATCTTCCGCCCGAACTGATCGCGCGATTCGCCGGAGATGGACGTGCTCATGCTCTCACCTTGGTTGGATCGATCCACTCGCGCTCACCGCTGAGATAGTGTTCGCGCTTCCAAATGGGCACGCGCAGCTTGAGCGATTCGATCACGTCGCGAGCCGCGTCCATCGCCTGCGCGCGGTGTGCGTGCGCCGCGATGATCGCCACGCTGGCCTCGCCGATCGCAAGCGTGCCCACGCGGTGTTCAACCACGAGGCGCAAGCCGGGAATGCGCCCACAGGTCTCTTCCGCGATCGCGCGAAGTTCCGACACGGCCATCGGCGCGTACGCCTCATACTCCATGCCGCTCACTGGTCGTCCGTCGTTCAGGTCACGCACGGTACCCAGGAACAACGACACGGCGCCGACACCAGGCGCCTGTGCTCTGGACAGGAGCGCCGGCACGTCTATCGGCGCCGACACGATGGCCACATGCAACACGCCGCTCTCGGGCGACGTCATCCGCCCGCCACGGGAGGGATCAGCGCGATCTCATCGCCAACGTTCACTGCGGTGTCTTCGCGGACCCAGGTACGGTTCACGGCCACGAGCGGCGCGGCGGGCAGACGGTCGCCGCCTGGCATGGTCCGGATGACACGCATGAGGTCGGCCACCTGACACGGCGCCTCAAGAGGCACCTCGAGCTGGCGGGCGCCGAAGGCGTCGGCGTAGGAGGCGAAGAGAAGGACGGAAATACTCATCTGGTACACAAGATAGCCGGAGACACCGCGTTCGGCTTGTTCCAGTCCACAAACATCAACGCCCCGCACGCGTGTGTCGCGACGGGGCGTGGCCAGAAGGCCGAGCGAAACGTGTGATTTACGCCTCGTTCATCTCATCGCCCTCTTCGTCCTCGAGCATGCTCTCGTCCACACCGGCAACCATGGCACGCAATTCCTTGCTCGGCTTGAAAACCGGGACCGGACGCGCGGAGACCTCGACAGGCGAGCCGGTGCGCGGATTGCGCGCCATGCGCGTCTTACGCTGCCGGATCTTGAACGTGCCGAAACCACGCACCTCGATGTTCTTCTGCTCCTGAAGGGCTTCCTTGATCGCGTCAAGAAAGGCGTCAACCACCCGCGCACAATCCTTCTTAGAGATGGTCGGTCCGGCCGTCCGCGCGATACGCGCCGTGACGTTCTCAACCAGATCGGCTTTCGTCATGGACTCTACCAAGGGGTCGACGTGCCGTCCCAGTTTCTGGAGCGTCCGGCACGCATCGAAGATCAAGCGAAGGAAGCGAACGTATGACCTTAGTGCTTATCAGTCAAGCGTTTGGGTCACTTCACCGTCGACGATTTTTCAGGGCGTCGAGAAACCGGTCGAACAGGGGAACCGCATCGTGTGGTCCGGGCGCCGCCTCGGGATGGTACTGCACCGCAAAGATCGGCAGCGTGCGATGACGGAGTCCTTCGACCGTGCCATCGTTGAGGTTGACGTGGGTGATCGCGAGATCCGGCGCCCCCTCTACCCCCTCGACTGACCCCACCACGGCAAAGCCGTGGTTCTGCGACGTGATCAGCACTTTGCCAGTCTCGAGATCCTTGACGGGTTGATTCCCACCGCGGTGTCCGAACGGCATCTTCTCGGTCCGCGCCCCGAAGGACAGGCCGATGAGTTGATGGCCGAGGCAGATGCCGAACATCGGGGTCTGCGTGGCCGCGATGGCACGAATGGCGGCCGGAGCGTAGGTCACGGCGTCCGGATCGCCCGGCCCGTTGGACAGAAATACGCCGTCCGGGTTCATGGCGAGGACGCGGTCGGCCGACGTGTCCGACGGCACGACGGTGACACGGCAGTCATGCGCCTCGAAAAGACGCAGAATATTGCGTTTGATCCCGTAGTCGTAGGCCACGACGTGATACGTGGCGTCCGGCTTGCCCCATGAGTATGCCTCACGGGTGGACACGACGGTTGCCAGATCGAGCCCGTCCATGCTCGGACAGGCTTCGAGAACCGCCAGCGCCTCGCGGGACGGCGTGTCGCCGAGACCGATAACGCCACGCATGACGCCAGCAGAGCGGAGATGCTTGGTAAGGCGACGCGTGTCGACTTCGGTGAGGACCGGGACCTGATGCTCTTCGAGCCACTCGCGGAGGCCGCCGGTCGCGCGCCAATTCGAGTAGGTGGGCGAGAGCTCACGAACGACGACGCCGGCGACCTGCGGCTTCGACGATTCGGGATCTTCGGTGTTGACGCCGTAGTTGCCGATCTGCGGCGCGGTGAGCACGACGGTCTGCCCGCGGTACGAGGGGTCGGTAAAGACCTCCTGATAGCCGGTCATGTTGGTCGTGAACACCACTTCCGCCACGGTAGGCGTCGTCGGGCCGACAAGTCGTCCGAGAAAAAGGGTTCCGTCCTCGAGGAGGAGGAACCCCTTGGGAGGCAACGTGCTCACGCGCCGGTTACGGCTGCTTGGCGGGTGCCGTCGGCGCGGCCGGAGCGGCGGGCTGCTGCGTCAGAGGGGCAGCTGGGGCGGCTGCGCCAGCGGGCGCGGAGGACGGCGTCGTGGGCGTCGCCAGCTTATCGAGGACCGACTTCGGCGCCGATCCACGCGAGGACATCATTTGCAGGATGAACGCGAGACCGAGGAACACGCC
>CAMBRJ010000146.1 GCA_945870175.1 Gemmatimonas phototrophica | reverse complement strand
CCGGCACGCTGGTGGGACGCCTGGTGACCGTCATCGGGCGCTACAGCGATGACGCGTCGCGTGAGGCGCTGCTGGCGCGGGCCGAACCGTTGCTGCTGCGCGGCGCCGCCGACAGCACGCGGAGCTATGGCCAGCGCAAGACGCAGCTCGACGCGGCGATCGGCGTGGCGCGCTCCACGGCCTCGCTGGAACGGCTCGATCGCTGGCTCGATGGCGATTCGGTGGCCGGGCTGGCGCTCCGTCCGCCTACGCGCTGGTCGATCGTGACGCGGTTGGTGGCGCGCACAGCCCCGACGGCGGCGACGCGGTTGGCGGCCGAGGCGCGTCGCGATTCCACCAGTGAAGGGCAACGGCAGGCGTTCGTGGCCGAGGCGGCGCGACCCGATTCCGCCCACAAGCGGGCGCTGTTCACGCGGTGGTTTGCCGACGCGGCGTTGAACGAAGAGTGGGTGACGTCGAGCCTCCGCAGCTTTCACGACGCCGATCAATCGGCGCTGACCCAGCGGTACCTCGTGCCGGCGCTCGATACGCTCCCGTGGATTCAGCAAAACCGTCGCATCTTTTTCCTGGGCAGCTGGCTGGGGGCGACGATCGGCGGTCAGGGGGACGCCGAGGCGCTGCTACAGATCGACCGCTGGCTGGCGGCGCATAAGGCGCTGGCGCCGGACCTGCAGCAGAAAATCCGGCAGAGCCGTGACGAGCTCGAGCGTACGGTGCGGATCCGGCAGGCCTTCGCCTCGGGGGCGGTTCGTCCCTGATTACGGCCCCGTAGCAAGCGGGACTGCTCCTATGGGCCTCCCCAATCGACCGCGTGATCTCAGTTTGTGACCTAGCTGGGGGGGGGGCGCTGTTAATAACTTGGTGCCAGTGTTTCCGTCTGGATTTCGTGACCGTTACGTCCCAGTCTGGCACCAAAAAGCATGACCGCATGACGAGGCAGCTGCATCGTGCGGTCGGCGCCCCCTCCCGCTCCGCCTTCCCCCTCCTTCGGAGACCCTCTATGGGTAGGTTTTTCTCGCTCGCCGCAGCGCTCGCGGTTGCCGTGCTCCCGCTTCGCGCGGATGCACAAACCCGAGATATCTCGGGTAAGGTGACGCAGGCCGTTGTCGGCACCCCCATCGCTGACGTGACCGTCAGCATCGTCGGACAGCAGGTCGGCGTCCGCACCAACGAACGCGGTGAATTCCGCATGCGTGTGCCCTCGGGCGAAGTGGTCGTGCTGGCGCGCCAGCTCGGCTTCAAGCGCCAGACGATCCGTCTCGGTCCGACCGAGAGCACGGCCAATTTCGTGCTCGAGAAGGACGTACTGCAGCTGGAAGGCGTGACCGTGACCGGTCAGGCGACGACGACCGATCGTAAGGTGGCCGCGACGGCCGTGGCGACGGTCAGCGCGCTCGAACTGAACCGCGTGCCGGCCCGCTCGGTCGAAAGCAACCTCGCCGGCAAGGTCGCCGGTGCGCGCGTGTTCGATAACGGCGGCGCGCCCGGTGGTGGTGCCCAGATTCAGATCCGCGGCGCCACGTCGGTGCTCGGTCAGGGCGACCCGCTGTACGTCGTCGACGGTGTCATCATCTCGAACGCCGGTATCTCCTCGGGCGCCAGCGCGATCACGCGTGCGAGCGGCTCGACGGGATCCAGCCAGGACCAGGTCGTGAACCGTCTGGCCGACTTGAATCCGAACGACATCGAGAACATCGAAGTCCTGAAGTCGGCAGCCGCGACGGCCATCTACGGCTCGCGCGCGACGAACGGCGTGGTCGTGATCACGACCAAGCGAGGCACGTCCGGCGCCCCGCGCTGGAACCTCACGCAGCGGGCCGGCACGCAGCAGCTCATGCGCTCCCTTGGGCACCGCCAGTACGGCACGCTCGATGATGTGAAGGATTTCGTTGGCGGCCCGATTGGCCTGGCGGCGGCTACGGCGGCCTGTAGCCCGACGTGCACGAACTACGACTGGCAGCAGCAGCTGTACGGCCGTACCGATCCGTCGTGGGAAACGCTGCTCTCGGCCTCCGGTGGCGTGAACAATACCCGCTACTTCGCGTCGCTCAGCGATCGCCAGGAATCGGGCATCATGATCAACACCGGCGCGCGTCGCACCGGTGGCCGCATCAACCTCGACCAGACCATCGGTTCGAAGCTGACGGCGAGCATGGGCATCGATGTCACGCGCAACTTCTTCCAGCGCGGTATCGGCAACAACAACAACGCCGGTGTCAGCCCGACGTATACGTTCGGCTACACCCCGGCGATCGTCGATCTCACGTCAACGGATGCGTCCGGCCGCTACATCCGCATGCCCTTCGATGGCGGCGGTTCGGGCACCGCCAATCCGTTCGAAGTCATGAACGCGATGCAGAGCGATGAAACGGTGTTCCGTCAGGCCGCGAACGTCCGCCTTGGCTACTCGCTGGTCAGCACGACGCGCCACACGGTGCAGCTGTCGTACCTCGGTGGCTTCGACCGCTTCCAACAGGAGGGCGTGCAGTACTCGCCGAACTATCTGCAGTTCGAGCCGGCGGACGGCTTCCTCGGCACGGCCGGCCAGAACAACGCGTCGAGCCTCCAAACCAACTCCGGCATGAACGCGGTGTGGACGTGGAGCCCGGCGAACAAGTACGTGACGTCGTTTACGACGTCGGTCGGTGGGTCGTACGAGCGTCAGAAGCAGGACGTGTACCGCATCCGCGGCCGTGGTCTGCTCCCGACGCGCCGCACGGCCGCCGGCGCACAGGATATCGCGACGGTGGATGACCGCTCCGAGTTCCGCGACCAGTCGTACTACGTCAACGAGCAGATGCTGCTCCTCGACGAGAAACTGGCCGTCAACGCCGGCTTCCGTGCCGACCGCTCGAGCGCGAACGGAGAGCGCGACAAGTTCTACACGTTCCCGAAGTTTTCGAGCTCGTACCGCTTCGTGAAGCCGCTCACCGAGAAGATCGATGAGTTCAAGGTCCGCGCGGCGTGGGGCCAGTCGGGCAACCGCCCGCGTTACGGCGACCGCGACATCCTGTACGCCGACGGTGGCTTGATCGGCGGCCAGAACTCGTTGGTGTCGGCCGGCCTGCTCGGCAACACCGGCATCAAGCCGGAAGTCATGAACGAGCTCGAGTTCGGTATCGACGCCTCGCTGTTCGGTTCGCGCGTCGGTGTGGAATTCACGCGCTACCAGCGTCAGATCAAGGACCTGCTGCTCACCTTCCCGCTCCCCCCGTCGTCGGGTCTGGGCAACCAGATCATCAACGGTGGCCAGCTCTCGGTGCGCGGCACCGAAGGCGTGCTCTCGCTGGTGCCGATCCGTCGTGGCGCCTTCGAGTGGACCAGCCGCATCATCTACAACACGAACGCGCAGTTCACCGACAACGTGCCGGTTCCGGCCTTCGCGGTGCCCGGCTCGTATGGGGCGTCGTACGGCCGTAACCGGATCCAGTCGAACACGCGCTCCTCGCTCATCTGGGGCAACGCGCCGTTCGGCGTGAACGGCGCCACGCGCGACACGATCCTGTACGACTCGAATCCGATTCACACCACTACGTTCAACAACGACTTCTCGTACAAGTCGTTCACGTTCTCGTTCCTCGCCGACTGGCGTGCGGGCGGCTACGTGTCGAACATGACGAACAATCTCTGGGACGAAGGCGGACAGTCGCGTGACTACGACGCGGCCGCGCCGACATCGATCCTCCCGGGTTCGCGCGCCTGCGGCACGCAGACGCTGGGCGAGTGCCGGTACGCGACCTTCAATGGCGGCGACATCCGTCCGTACATTCAGAAGGGTTCGTACGTGAAGCTGCGCGAAGTGACGTTGAACTACCAAGCGCCGGAAACGTGGGCCAAGAAGATTCCGGGCGCTCGCTCGCTGCGCTTCAATGTGAGCGGCCGTAACCTCGCGCTGTTTACCGATTACTGGAGCTTCGATCCGGAGTTCAACAACTTCGGCAACACGAACTTCAACCGGTTCATCGACCTCGCTCCGTTCCCGTCGAGCCGGCAGTTCTTCCTCAGCGTCGACGTGGGGTTCTAATCCATGACGACCACTGACAACCTCTCCGGCGCATCGCGCGTGCAGATGACCCGATTGCCTCTCCGCACCCTTGGTGCCTTGTCACTTGCGTCGCTGTCTCTGGCTGCCTGCAGCAAGGACACGCTCGACATCACCAACCCCAACACCCCGTCCGTGGCCGGCGCCAGCGCCGATCCGCAGGCGTTGCAACTGCTGGCCACCGGCCTGCTGCGTCAGAACCGCAACAGCCGTGGCGGTCTCATCTCCGAGACGGCGCGCTTCGGTCGCGAAGCCTACGTGTACTCGCCGCAGGAAGGGCGTAACACGTCGGCCTACCTGATCGGCCTCTCGGGGCAGAACAAGCTCGACAACGCCGGCTTCGCCGTCGGCAGCTGGGGTGGCCCGTACGGCAACCTGCGCGACGTGTTCAACTTCAAGAACACGGTGACGGCGTCGACGCTCAGCGCCGAGCAGAAGAAAGCGGCGCTTGGCTTCGCCAAGACGATCGAGGGCATTGAGCTGCTCACGGTGATCTCGACGCGCGATACCATCGGTGCCGTGACGCAGATCAATCAGGATGCCACGATGCTCGCGCCGTTCGTGTCGCGGGACTCGGTGTACAAGTACATCCTGAACACGCTTGACGAAGCGAACGCGGATCTCGGTGCAGGCGGAGCGGCATTCCCGTTTGCGCTGAACGCCGGCTTCACGGGCTTCAACACGCCGACGACGTTCCGGCAGTTCAACCGTGCCATGGCGGCGCGGGCGGCGGCGTACTACGCGACGTCGGGTGGTGGTGCGACGGCATGGCAGCGCGCCGTCACGGCGCTGTCCGGCTCGTTCATCAACGACGCGGCCACGACGGCGGCGCAGTTGAACGTGGGCGTGTACCATCCGTACGCGGCGGCGCCGGACGCGTCGAATCCGCTGGCGACAGCGACGAACACGGACCTGTACGCACACATGTCCATCGACACCGACGCGCCGCTCAAGGCCGACGGCACGAAGGACAACCGCTTCCTGGCCAAGATCGGCGCGCGCCCCACGCGCAACGCACCGCAGAGCCTCGGTGTGTCGTCATCGCTCGGCTTCCAGATCTATCCGGCGATCTCGACGTCGATCCCGATCATCCGCAACGAGGAGCTCATCCTGCTCCGCGCGGAAGCATTGGTCGCGACGGGTAACAAGGCGGGCGCGCTGACGCTGCTCAACAGCATCCGCACGAACGCCGGCGGCCTCGCGCCGTCGACACTGACCGCCGCGTCACCCGACGCGGAATTCGTTACGGAAATCCTGCTGCAGAAGCGCTACTCGCTGCTGCTGGAAGGGCATCGTTGGATCGACATGCGCCGCTACGGCCGTCTGGCCAGTCTGCCGCGTGACCTCACGACGGGCGTGAATGCGCACTTCGTGGCAAAGGTGCAGCCGCTGCCGCAGGCCGAGTGCCTGCAGCGTGCGGGCAAGACCGGTGCGCTGGCCGGACCGGGCTGCTAAGGATTAGGAAGTAAGAAGTACGAAGAACAAAACGCCCCCGTGAGAATTTTCTCACGGGGGCGTTTTGCTACGAGGCAGGCCGTCAATCAGTATCCGTCTCGCGTCCATACGGCCACCAGGCCGCATCGCCGATCGGGCCCACCAAACTGCGGGGGGATCGTGGCAGCGCCCGTGTACACCTCGATCCCGGCGATCTGCTTCGGTGGCGGAAGCAGGTCGAGATCGAAGTTGCGCGGAAGGATGATGCCATCGAGCACGACCTGCATGGCGCAGTACTGCTGCTGGCCACCGGCGTCGAATCCACCACCTTCGCGCCGCGAATACACCTGCGTTCCGGCGAAGGCCTGCGTGGTCACCCGCGAGACCTCGACGCCGCGCATCGATCGCATATAGTCCGACGTCTGCAGCGAGCCGCGTCGCTCGATCTCCTCCAGGGTGATGAACTGCCCCTGTCCCTGCTTGCGGCGCACTTCAAAATCGAGCATGCGCATGGTGACCCGGCGCTCCTTCACCCGCACCGTATCCAGCATGCGGTCCGAGCGCACGAGGGTGTACGACAGTCGGACGGTGTCGGCTTCGGGGACCTGAATGATGCCGGAGGTCGGTGCATAGCCGATGCGCCGCACCACGAGCAGATACTGGCCGGCCGGCACCTGCAGCATGCGGAAGCGCCCGTTCTCACTGGTCACGACCCGGGCGCCGATGCCAACCACTGACACGTCGGCGGATCCGAGGGGGCGTAGCAGGGTGTCGGTCACAATCCCATCGATGACGGCCAACTGGCCAATCGGGCGTACAATCTCACGGGCTTTTCCGGCGGCAGCGCGATCGCCGATCGTGGGTCGGACCTGCGCACCGGCGTCGAGGCTGATCAGGGGCATCAGCAGCGCGGCAACACCGGCCCGTAGGAGGGCCAAGACGGTGCGGCGACGGCGTGCGTCTCGCGTCAGGGGGGAGTTCGCTCTGTGCATAGCTCAGTGATTGAGGGCGCCTACTTCTTCTTCAGGTCACCGCAGGCCACGATGGTGCCCATGGCGGCGGCGGCGTCGTGGATATTCACGTAGTAGGTGGTGGTGTCGGCCAAGGCGACGGCCAGGGTGGCCTTGCCCGTGCCCTGCCCTTTGTCGTTGATCACGATGGGTGCGTAGGCGCGCCCTCCACCCACTACCCCACCGCTCTTCTCGCAGGTCCCGGTGTGGATATGCCACGGGCGGGTGGCCCCCGGCGTGTCGTCGGCCAGCGTGACGGCGATCTCGGTCCCGGCGCCGTCCTTGGTGGGCGTGACGGTCGCGGTGCCGTGCGCCTTGCGGCCGTCCTTGCCGATCAGCGTGGCGGCGTAGTCGGTGAGCGGCCGGGCAAGGGCGAAGCGGACGGCACTGTTGCCAATGAGTGCGGCGCCGAGCGCCATCCAGCGAAAAGTTGTGCGGCGGGGCATGAGAGACTCCGTGTCGGGGACGAACAGGAAAACTAGGGATGGCGAGCAGGAGGCCGAGCAGGAGGCCGAGCAGGAGGCCGAGCAGGAGCTGGAGCGCTTTGACGTGGGTTGGGCGGTCGCCGATTGGTGCCGCGGTCCGCTCGCACGCCTTCGACGACCCACATCGCGGTGAAGAGCAGCACCGCGACACCGATAATGGCCAAGAGGGCGCGTGTTCGAGTGGCGCCAGTCGTGAAGACGAAGATCCCGGTAAGCACCGGACCGAAGAGCACCACCACGCGCATCCCGAGCCGATACTCGGCTTCGCCGGCCAC
>CAMBRJ010000145.1 GCA_945870175.1 Gemmatimonas phototrophica | reverse complement strand
TGGAACGGGCGACGGCATAGGCACGGCGCTGATGACGATGCACCAGTCCGGCAAATGCCGTGTGATCCCCCGCCTGCGCCGAGAGCACCAACTCCCGCTCTTCGAGCGCCTCGGCCGACACCGGTCGGTCAGTCCCCATGACGGGGGAGGCAGCGGGAAAGGAGAGGGCGATGGATGTCATCGGTAGTGTTGGGGTCTCCCGAGTTACGCATCGCCAACGGGGGGCGTTGAGGAGAGGGGTACCAATCCCGCAAGCCCCAGATTGGCCGCGTCGGCCTGCATGGCGTGCAGCACAATGCCGATATGCTCATCGAGCGGGACCTCGAGGGCTGCCGCCCCCTGGATGATGTCGTCCCGGTTCACGCCGCGGGCAAAGGCTTTGTCCTTCATCTTCTTTCGTACCCCGGGCACGTCCACATCGGCCACGGCTCTCGAAGGCTTCACCAGCGCGCTCGCGGTGATCAATCCCGTGAGCTCGTCGACGGCGAACAAGGCCTTGGCCAGCGGCGTGACCCGGGCAACCCCGGTGTACTCCGCATGCCCCAGTACCGCCTCGCACAGCGCCTCCGGCCAGCCCGCCGCCCGCAGCACCCGCACGCCCTCGGCCGGATGTTCGACGTCCGCACCCTGGCTGGCGTTCGGGTATCGCTCGTAGTCGAAGTCGTGGATGAGTCCGGTCAGACCCCACAGCTCGACATCTTCCCCTAGCCGGGCGGCATAGGCTCGCATCGCGCACTCCACCGACAGCATGTGCTTGCGGAGGGATTCGGAGGCCGTCCACTCATGGACGAGCGATAGGGCAGATGAGCGGGAGGGGAGGGTCATTATTCCCCAAGTCTAACTGCGCGGGGGCTGTGGTGCGGGGGCACAGAGTACTGCACAGTTGGCACTGGGCTCTGGGGCTCTGGGGCTCTGGGGCTCTGGGGCTCTGAGCTCTCGGCCGTGGGCCGTGGGCCATGGGCCAGCGGCCACGATCAGTGGTAAGCGATCGGTTGCGAGAGACCGACCCACCCATGGCCCACGGCCCATGGCTCATGGCCGAGAGCCGAGAGCCCGACAGCCCCAAGCCCGACAACCCACAGCCCAATCAGTGCAAATCCACCTTGATGCTTGCTGCTTTCCCCGTCTTCCAGATCAGCAGCAGCGGCAGCGCTGCCACCAGCAGAACTCCTGAAAGCAGGTAAATGCGCGAGAACGCGATCACGCTGGCTTGCGTCGCGATCTGTCGGTCCATGATCATCAGTGCCTGCTGCTTCGCGATCGACGCGTCAATGCCGCGCGCTACCAGCGCCTTCGTCAGCCCGCCCAATCGCGCCATCGTGGTGGGATCGTACGAGCCCACGTGCTCGGTGAGCAGCTGCTTCTGCACCACTGTCTGCCGTGCCAACATCGTGGCCATGGTCGCAATGCCCAGCGATCCGCCCAGCTGACGCATGAGGTTGAACATGCCGGTTCCCTGACCGATCAGTCGCATCGGGAGTCCGGCGACCGTCGCACTGGTGAGGGGCACGAACAGAAAACCCAGTCCCACGCCGCGCAGGATGAGCGGCCAGAACAGTTCGTCCTGCCCGGAGTCGAGTGTGAGCCGCGACATCAACGTCATCGAACCCAAAAACAGCAAGGCCCCGAACACGATCATCGGGCGGGCGTCGACCTTGTTGGCGATGCGCCCCACGAACGCCATCGTGAACGCGGACGCCAGAGCACCCGGCAGGATCACCATGCCCGTTTGCTGCGCCGTGTAGCCGTGCAACTGTTGGAGAAAGACCGGCAAGACGAACACCGACCCGTACAGGGCCAATCCGAGGAACGCCGCGAACAGCACGCCGGGAGCGACTTGCCGCGACTTCAAGATGCGGAAGTCGATGATCGGTTCGTCGATCGTGAGTTCGCGCCACACCAGGAGCACTGCCGAGACCACGCACGTGATCGCGAGTCCGGTCACGAAGCGTGATTCGAACCAGTCGAATCGTTCGCCGCGTTCCAGCATCCACTGGAGTGAGCCGACCGCACTCGTGAGCAGGACGATACCCAGCACGTCCACCGTCGTCGCCTTCACCTGGTGCGCCGCGTCGCGCACATATGTCCACACGAGATAGCCAGCGAAAATGCCGAGCGGCACGTTGATGTAGAAAATCCACGGCCACGCGTACGCATCGACGATGTAACCGCCGAGCGTCGGGCCGAGCGTCGGGCCCACCATCACGCCCACGCCGAAAATCGACTGACCGATGCCGCGCTCGTGCGGGGGGAACGCCTCGAACAGCGTGGTTTGCGCGGTCGAAAGCAGTGCGCCACCGCCGAGTCCTTGAATCACGCGCCAGAACACCAATCCCCAGAGCGAGGTGGCGGAACCGCAGAAAAATGAGGCGATCACGAAAATCGCGATCGAGCCGGTGAGATAGTTGCGCCGCCCGAAGAACGCCGACAGCCAGCTCGACATCGGAATCACGATCACGTTCGCGATGATGTACGACGTGGACACCCACGCGATTTCATCGAGCGTGGCGCCAAGCGTCCCCATCATGTGCGGGATCGCCACGTTCACGATCGATGTATCGACGAGTTCGAGCACCGCGGCCAGCGTCACCGCGATCGCGATCAGGTACTTGTTCTTGTACGGGTCGTCGATGACCGCCGCCGTGGCGGCGGACGACGTGCCGGTCAACCGTGTGGGGAGGACTGTAGTCGCCATGACGTACGGGCGTTATGGCACGATGACGTTCGCCAGCACCGACATGCCAGGACGCAGCGGGCGATCGGCACCCAGCGTCTTCGTAAGGCGAATGCGCACGGGGACACGCTGCACCACCTTCGTGAAGTTCCCCGTCGCGTTATCGGGCGGCAGCAGTGCGAACTTCGCACCGGTGGCCGACGCGATGCTTTCCACTTCGCCTTCGGCCCGCGCCGCATAGGCGTCGATCTCGAGCTCGACCTTTTGTCCTACGCGGAGGCGCGCGAGCTGCGTCTCCTTGAAGTTCGCCGTCACGAACACACCGGAGTCCGACACGATCGACAGCAGCGTCTGGCCGGCCTGCACCAGCTGGCCGACTTCCACCTGCTTCCGTGACACGATGCCCGCCAGCGGTGCGGTGATCTTCGCGTACGACAGCTGCAGCGATGCGTTGTCGCGCGCAGCCTGCGCCGCCGCCAGACGAGCCCGCGCCAAACGCACGCCAGCCTCGGCGTTCGATACGCCCGACGTGGCCGCGTTCACCTGACGCTGCATGCCCGTGAGCGTGGCCGACGCGGCGTCGAACGCGGCCTGCGCCGCATCGAGCTGCGCCAAGCTGATGATCTGCTTCGCCGAGAGCTCCTTCGCCCGCGCCAAATCGCTCTGCACCTTCACCACCTGCGCGCGCGCCGCCAACACCTGCGCATCACCAACCTCGCGCTGACTCGATGCGGTGCGCACCATCGCCGCCGCCTGCCCCTCGAGTCCGTTGCTGCCGGACGACGCCACCGCCGCCGCGTAGTCGGCCTCGGCCTGCGCCAGCTTCACCTGATACTCCCGCTCGTCGATCGAGACCAGGACGCCCTTGTCGGCGACGTGCGCGTTCTCGCCGACGTTCACCGTCAGGATGTAGCCGCCGACCTTCGCGACCACGGGCACGATGTGTCCGTCCACCTGCGCATTGTCGGTCGATTCATGCGTCCGCGAAAAGGACCAGCGATTGAAACCCAACACGCCACCGGCGATGACCAGCGCGATGGGAATGAGCAAACGAATGTTCTTCATATAACAGCGACGTAGGGAGTAGGGAGTATGCCGTCGTGCTTACGGCAGCTGCTGGATTTCGCCCATCGCGCGGGCCAGCGCGACGCGGGATCCTTGATAGCTGGCCAGGGCATCGTTGCGCAGCGTACGCGCCTGATTGAGCGACAGCAGCGCGGTGATCACGTCGCCATTACCGGCGACACCGGCGCGGAAGCGATCCTGCGCCTGGCTCACTTCCTGTTCGGCCAGCCGGAGGCGTTCGCGCACGGCGTCGACCTGTTCCAGCGCGGCGCTCAAATCGAGCAGTGCCGCGCGCACCTCGAGCGCGCTCTGCGCACGCAGGTCGCGCAGCTTGGCGTCGGTTTCCCGAGAGGCCGCCATCTGTTCCTGCACACGGCCTTCACGACGGAAACCGTCGAACAGACCGACCGACAGTTGCACGCCCCACGAATAGGTGGGCAGCAAGCGGTTCCAATGCTTGCCGATCACGCCCTGGTCGACCACCAGTCCGAGTTGCGGCGTGCGCTCCCACTTGATGGCCTGCGAGGCCGCACGCTGCGCCGTTTCTTGCGCCATCAACGCTTTCACATCGGCCCGCGATTCAGTGGCCCGCGCCAGCGCACTGGCGGCTTCGGGTACCACATCTCCCACCGGCATGCCGGCGAGTGAATCGCGCAGCGTGAGTGGTGCGTCGAGTGGCAACCCGACGGCCCGCTTGAGTTCGAGCAGTCCGCGATCCCGTTCGTTGCGTGCGCCAATGATCTGTGCGCGCACATTCGCCAGCTGCGACTCGGCCCGCGTCACGTCGAGCGCGATCCCGGTGCCCGCCTGCAGCTGATCGCGCGCAATGCGCACCAGATCGGCCGCCAACGCCGAGTCGGCACGGCGTGATGTCAACTGCGCCTCGGCCCGCGCGGCGCGCACATACACGGCCGCGGCGGTCGCGGCAGCCAGGTCGGCCTGCGCCTGCACATCGGCACTCGCCGCCAGCACCGACGACTGCGCGGCACGCCACTTCGCCACGTTGCCGAGATCGAGCAACGGCTGTTGCAGCCGATAGCGCACATCGACCGTGGGCACCGGGCCGATGATCTCACCGTCCGGGCGTAGCAACGGTTGCCCCGTGACCGGATTGCTGAACGAGAAACCGAACGTCGCCGAGTTGAGACTGCGCTCGGCCTGCGCAATGCCCGCCGCGAGATCGGGGAAGAGCGCGCCTCGTCGCTGCGTCACGCGGGCTTCCGCCTGCGCCACGCGCTGGCGGGCCACGTCCACACCCCCACTCTGCTTGGCGGCCAAGCGGGCCGCGTCGCCGAGGGAAAGCGCGTTCTGCGCGGGCAGGGCGTGGCCCGCGATCGAGCCAGCGGCGACGAGGAGGAACAGGCGTTGCTTCATGGACGCAGGGCGTAGAGATAAAACTCGAGCATTTCGTCGAGCACTTGCTCGTCGCTGCCGAGTGTCTTGAAGAACTCACGACGCGCACACCACGTGCTGTGCGACATCCAGATGGACGAGAACATGCGAGCCGCGATCTGCGGGTCGACCGCGCGGAATTCACCGCGCTCCACCCCGCGGGCGATGATGCCCGACACGAGGCGACGTCCGCGGGCCATCACTTCGTCGGCGTAGAACTGCATGAGGTCGGGGAACTGCCCGAGCTCGAGGGCGACCAAGCGCTGGAGGACCTGCACGCGCTCGGTGCGCAGGAACGTCCACCAGCCCTCGCCCAGCCGGCGCAGCTGGGCCTCGGCGGTCCCCGTGAGGAACCCAGCCTTCGACGCCTCGGTCTCGGCCACGGCCAATGCGGTCACCATTGTGGTGTGCACCATCTCCCGAAACAGCGCTTCCTTGTTCGGGAAGTAGAGGTAGATGGTGCCCTTGGCCACCTGCGCCCGTTTGGCGATGTCGTCGAGGCGAGCGCCGGCCAGCCCGCGTTCGCCGAATTCATGGAACGCGGCGTCGAGGATCTGAGTGGGGCGTTCTTCCGGGGCTCGCCGGCGCGGGGTGTCGAGCAGGGTCACACTGTATAGTTAATGACTGACTAGTCAGTTAGTAAGGGGGCGGGGTGGGGCGGGATTCCTGGGGTCTCGAAACGGCGAACTCCCTAGGGAGCAGGGGGGGGGGTCAGGGGGCAGGAGGCAGGACGGCCATGCGGAAAGGGGCAGGACCGCGTTTCCGCAGTCCTGCCCCCGGCCTCCTGATACCCTCCTCCCTGCTCCCTAGGGAGTTTGGCTTTTACCCAACCAGCGGCCCCACACTGACGGCTACCGCCGCCTTCTTCTCCTCATGCCCCGCAAACTTCCCGTTCGTCCAGATCACAATGCCGTACAGGATGGCGCCGATGAAAATCGCGCCCCCGATCAGCCCCATGAACGCCGCGCCCTTGTCGCTGCCCTGCTGTGCGTGTCCACCCATCTCAGATCTCCGGAGAAAGTCAGTCGACGTCGGTGACGCGCACCGACACCATGCCATCATTCGCCACGATCGTGGGGAGGAACTCGAGCCCCGTCGTGACCTTTCCGAATACCGTGTGCACGCCGTTCAAGTGACGCGTATTCGCCTCGCTCAGCACGATGAAGAACTGGCTGCCGCCGGTGTTCTTGCCGGCATGCGCCATCGAGAGCGCGCCCACCTTATGCGTGTGCGGATTGCCAGCCGTCTCGCAATCAATCTGCCAGCCCGGGCCGCCCGTGCCGATCCGACGATCGCCGGCGGGCAGATCGCGCGAGTACGGATCGCCGCCCTGCACGACGAACTCGTCGATTACGCGATGAAACTTCACGCCATCATAGAAGCCCTGATTGGCGAGCTTCTCGAAATTCTCTACGGCCTTGGGCGCCTCGGCCGGGTACAACTCGGCGACAAGGGTTCCCTTGGTGGTCTCGAACGTTGCCAGCTTGGCCACGGTGTCTCCTGGGTCCTATTGGGGGAGGGAAGAAGGTAAACTAACGCGATCCCCGCGCATGAACAGAGCAGCCCGTGCGGTAGGAGACCGGCCTGCATGGAGGCCAATCGCCAAGAACGTCGCCGAGACGGCCCTTTACCAGTGCTGGCACATTTCGGGAACTAACACGTTCGGACCATACGTCCAAGGTGGTGAGCCTTCTGTTTACGCCAACCGGGACCTGTATGCGGCATCGTCGTGCGTTCTTCCTCTCGTGTGCCGCTTTGGTGATATCGGCGTGTTCGTCGACGGATGCCGAGGTGCCCACCGCGCCTCTGGGCAGCACGACCGATGGTGTCGCTTGGCGCGCCCAAAGCCCATTCCGCCTCTGAGTGTAGCGCCCCTGACTCTGAGCGCCACGAATTCTTAGCGTCGTCTATTCTCAGCGCCATTTATTCTTAGCGCAGTTTACTCTTAGCGCTCCCAGCAGTTCACAAAGTCTCGCGGCTCGGACAGATCTCGCCAATCACGCATGCCGCGCAGTCCGGTTTTCTCGCGACGCAGCGCCGGCGTCCGTGCCAGATTAGCAAGTGGCTCAGCAGCGCCCAGTCTTCCCGCGGAAACAGCGGCATCAGCGCTTTCTCAATCCCAATCGGATCCGCTTCACG
>CAMBRJ010000144.1 GCA_945870175.1 Gemmatimonas phototrophica | reverse complement strand
GATTCTGGCCGAGCAGCACGCCCGGAGCTTCGGTGATCGGCTGGCCGACTTCCCGGTCACGGTGGAAGTCATGAGTCGCTTCCAGACCGCCAAGGAACAGGCCGTCGTGGTGGAGAAGCTCAAGAAGAAGCAGATCGACATCGTGATCGGTACCCATCGGTTGCTCAGCCCCGACGTCGAGTTCGCCGACCTTGGCCTCATCGTGGTCGACGAAGAGCATCGCTTCGGCGTGAAGCACAAGGAACGGCTCAAGCAGCTCAAGCTGCAAACCGACGTGCTCACGCTTACCGCCACGCCGATTCCGCGAACGCTCCATCAGAGTCTGGCCGGTCTGCGCGACTTGACGCTGATGCAGACGCCGCCGCGCGATCGCTCGCCGGTGCTCACATTCGTGGAGCCGTTCGACGACGCGCTCATCGAAGAAGCGATCTCGCGTGAGCTCGACCGCGGTGGTCAGGTGTTCTTCGTGCACAATCGTATCGAGACCATCGAAGCGATCGCCGATCACCTGCGCCGCATCGTGCCGCGCGCGAAGGTGGCGGTGGGGCACGGGCAGATGAAGGAGCGCGAGCTCGAAGCCGTGATGCGCAGATTCGTCGATCACGAGGTGGATATTCTGGTGTCCACGCTCATCGTAGAAAGCGGACTTGACGTGCCGAACGCCAACACGATGTTCGTGAACCGGGCCGACCACTTGGGCCTGGCGCAGCTTTATCAGCTGCGCGGTCGCGTGGGACGGTCGCACCGCCGGGCCTATTGCTACCTGTTGGTGCCCGATCGGGTGGACGAAGACGCCGAGCGCCGGTTGGCCGTGCTCGAGCATCACACCGAGCTCGGCGCCGGCTACCGGATCGCCCTCAAGGACCTCGAACTGCGCGGCGCCGGCAACCTGCTCGGCTCCGAGCAGTCGGGCTTTGTGCATTCCGTGGGGTTCGATCTGTACCTGCGGCTGCTTGACGAAACCGTGCGGCAGCTCTCGGACGCCGGCGGCCAGAAGGCCTGGATCCCGGCCGACGTGTCGCTCGATTTCCCCAGTTTCCTCCCCGACGACTACATCACGTCACAGGAAGCCAAGCTCGACGTGTACCGCCGGCTTACGGTGTTACGCGAGCCCAAGGATATCGAGGCGCTCCAGCTGGAGGTCCGCGACCGGTTCGGTCCGATGCCCACGGCCGCCCATGCGCTCTTCGCCAGCGCCATGCTCCGGGTGCTCGGCGCCTCCCTCGGCGTGGAGGGGGTGCTTGTGCGGGCATCTGAAGCGCGTGTTAGTTTCAGGGCTGACGCAGTTCCTCGCTTAAAGGGTCTGTCAGCGGCATTCCATGGCGTCCAGTTCCAAGTGGACGTTCGACGGACCCAGCCGCTGGCGCTCAAGTTGACTCGGCTAGGCGGGGCGGAAATGCTCGAGGGCTTGGTGCGCGCCTTGCGTGCCCTCGCTCCCTGATGGCAACCGTCTGGATGCCTTTCAGGCTCTCACCAACACTTCTCTTCACGCCGGTGCTGATGAAATCGTATCGTTTGTCCGTGCTCGCTGCCGTCGCATTCGCCGTTGCCTGTGGCGCCGCGTCCAATCCGGACGTCGCGGCCTCGGCCGGTGACCAGCAGCTCTCCGTGACGCGCCTGGCGGACATCCTGGGCACCTCGCAGGCCCCGCTCGAGAAGGACGTCGCCCGCTCCATCGCCGAGCTGTGGGTGAATTACCAGCTCGTGGGTGTCGCGTCCGCCAAGGGCGACTCGCTCTCCGACAAGAAGACCATGGACGGGGCGCTGTGGTCGAATATCGACAACATCCGCGTCAAGAAGTTCTACGACAACGTGTCGAAGGGCTGGGAGTCGCAGACGCCGGGACCGGACGAGCAGCGCTACATGAATGGCGAGGCGATGGCCGCCCGTCACATTCTCGTGAAGGTCGAAGCCAACGCGACGCCGGAGCAGAAGGCCGCCGCGATGAAGAAGGCCGAAGGCATTCGTGCCGAAGCCACGCCGGCCAACTTCGCCAAGCTGGCCGCCAAGAGCGACGAGCCGGGCGCGGGTGAGCGCGGCGGTGACCTTGGCCTGTTCGGCAAGGGCATGATGGTGCCCGAGTTCGAGAAGTGCGTCATGGCGATCAAGCCGGGCGAGATCTCGCCGGTGTGCGCCACGTCGTTTGGTTTCCACGTGATCTACCGCTCGCCGTATGCCGACGTCGCCGAGAAGTTTGCGCCGATCGCCAAGCAGCGGAACGTGCAGATCGCTGAGAGCACCTACTTGGCCAATGTCGAGTCGTCGAACAAGGTCGAGCTCGTATCGGGCGTGGCCGTGAAGGCCAAGGCCATCGCGCGCAATCCGCTGGGCTACGCCAAGGACAACGACAAGCTGGCCACGTACAAGAGCGGGTCGCTCACGGCGTCCGAGTTTGCCGACTGGGTGGCCGCGTACCCGCCGAACTCGCAGATCCGTCCGCAGCTGATGAACGCGCCGGATACCCTGGTGGAGAAGTTCGTGCGCCAGATCGTGCGCAACGAGCTCGTGCTGGGGCAGGCCGACAGCGCCAAGGCGCAGCTCGACACCGCCGAGCTGTCGAACCTGTACCTGAACTTCAAGAACGCCGTCACGCAGACGTGGACGTCGCTCAACGTCGAGCCCTCGAAGCTCGCCGACAGCGCGAAGGCCGGTGGCGACAAGGCGAAGATCGCCGCCGCGCGTATCGAGTCGTTCTTCGACAAGCTGATCAAGAACGAAGTGCCGTTCGTGGACGTGCCGTACCCGGTCGCTCGCGCGCTGCAGAAGAAGTTCGCGTTCTCCATCAACGACGCCGGTTTGGACAAGGTCGTTGAGAAGGCGAAGACGGTCCGCGCGACGTCCGACTCGCTGAAGGCAGGCAAGGGCGCTGAGGCTCCGGGCGGTGCCCCGATGCCGATGCCGATGCCTGATACGACCAAGAAGTAGGCCCGTTCTTCAACGAACCCCTGGTCATCCGACCGGGTACTATACGGAATGATGCCCAGACTGCTTTCTCTGCTGACCGGCGCCGCGATCATCGCGGCGCCGTTGTCGGTTACGCTGGCGCAGGACGCGCCCAAGCCGGCGCCCAAGGCGGCCGCCGCCGATACGGTGCAACCCAAGGGACTGCCCGTCGACGGCATCGCCGCGGTGGTCGGTGATCAGGTCGTCCTCGTGTCCGAGGTACTGGCGGCGGTGAACTCGGCCCGCTCGTCTGGGGCCAAGGTCACGTCGGCCGAAGACCTCGTGAAGCTGGAGCAGGAAATTCTGCAACAGCTGGTGGAAGCCGAGCTGCTGGTGCAGAAGGCGAAAGAGCTCAAGGTCGAGGCCAACGAGGCCGAACTGCAGCGCTCCGTCGATGACAACGAGAAGCAAATCCGCGGGCAGTTCAAAACGGAACCCGAGTTCAAGGCGGCACTCAAGGACGCGGGCTTCGGCACGGTCGACGAGTGGCGCAAGCTGCAGAACGACCAGCTGAGGCGTCGCAACCTGCAGCAGGAAGTCGTCGGCAAGTTGAAGCGCGACGGCAAGATGACGGCGATCAACGTCACCGAGGCCGAGATCACCGAAGCGTTCGAGTCGAACCGCGCCAAGCTGCCGCGCAAGGAAGCGCGCGTCGGGCTGCGTCAGGTGGTCATCGCCACCAAGCCGTCGGAAGAGTCGAAGAAGAAGGCGCGCGTGAAGATCGATTCGTTGCGCGCGGAGCTCGACAAGCACCCCGAAGATTTCGAGAACATCGCCAAGAAAGAGTCGATGGACGGCACCAAGGAGCTGGGCGGTGATCTTGGCTGGAATCGTCGTGGACGCATGGTGCCCGAGTTCGATCGCATGATGTTTGCGCTCAATCCGGGCGTCATCAGCCCCGTGATCGAGACGGCGTTCGGCTTTCACATTATTCGCGTCGATCGGGTGCAGCCCGCCGAAGTGAAGGCGCGCCACATTCTCATTCGCCCGTCACTCGACACGGCCGATGAACGTCGTGCGAAAGCGTTGGCGGACAGCATTGCCACGGCATGGCGCGCGGGGGGCAGCTTCGATTCGCTCAGCGTGACGTTCCACGACGCGGCGGGTGGCGAAGACAAGACGATCCCCGAGTATCCGCGCAGTGAGCTGCCGGAGCCGTACCGTAACGCGCTCGAAGGGAAGAAGCTGAGCGATATCATCGACCCGTTTCCGATGCCCGATCCGGCGGCGGGCGTGAACAAGTTCATCGTGGCGCAGGTGACATTCCTCGATGAAGCGGGCGAGTACACGCTCAAGGAAGTGCGTGAGCGGTTGCGGTCGCAGCTGTCGGAAGAGCGCAGCATGCGGCGGCTCATCGACACGCTCAAGAAGCAGACCTACGTGTCGGTGCGGTACGATCCGGCCAAGCAGGTCGTGACGCCGTAAGGCGGTGACGGTGATACGCCTCGCGCTCACCCTCGGCGATCCCCGCGGCATCGGCCCGGAGATCGCCGCCAAGGCGCTCAGTGACCCGCGCATCGCGGCACTGGGCGCTTCGTGGCATGTGATCGGCCCAACGGGCACGCCGGTGCCGGTGCACGAATCGGTCGGTATTTGGACGCCCACCGGCCACGGCGTCGAGCACCTCGCCCTGGCCGGACGGCTGGCCGGCCTCGCCGTGGAGCGCGCCGCCCGCATGGCGCTGGCAGGGGAGGTGAGCGGCATCGTCACGGCCCCTCTCGACAAGGCGGCGCTGAAGGCGGGCGGGTTCGATTTCCCGGGGCATACCGAGATGCTGGCCGAGCTGGCGGGCGTGCCGGCCACGATGATGCTGGCGTCCGACCGGCTGCGGGTGGTGCTGGCCACCACCCATATCGCCCTGCGCGAGGTGCCGGCGGCGGTCACGCGCGAGGCGCTGTTGCAGGCGGCCTACGCCACCCGGGAGGGGCTGCGACGGGACTTCGGTATCGCGGAGCCCCGGTTGGCCCTCTGTGCCCTCAATCCGCACGCGGGCGACAGCGGGCGGTTCGGGCACGAAGACGACGACCTGCTGGCCCCGGTGGCCCGGGAATCGGGCATGGCGGGTCCGTACCCGGCCGATACCGTGTTTGTGCGGGCCATGCGTGGCGAGTTCGACGCCGTGATCGCGCCGTATCACGATGTTGGCATGACGGCCATCAAGGTGGCGAGCTTCGGCAGTGCGGTGAACGTCACGCTGGGGCTGCCCTTCGTACGAACGAGCCCGGACCACGGGACGGCGCTCGACATCGCGGGGCAGGGCGTGGCGAGTGCGGAGAGCCTGGTCGCGGCCATGCAGCTGGCGGTGGACATGGTGGAGCGACGGCGCGCCCGGTAAGCGGCGTTGCTGGTCCGTGACAGCGCCCCATTGTCTCTAAGTGCATGGCCCCACTAACTTTTAAGGCTATGCAGATTCGCAACGTCGCCATCATCGCGCACGTCGACCACGGGAAGACCACCCTCGTCGACAAGATGCTCCGCCAGGCTGGAGCTTTCCGCGAAAATCAGGTCGTAGAAGAACGCGTAATGGATTCCAATCCGCTTGAAAAAGAGCGCGGAATCACCATTCTCGCCAAAAATACGTCGATCCGCTGGAACAACACGAAGATCAACATCGTCGACACGCCGGGCCACGCCGATTTCGGTGGCGAAGTGGAGCGCATTCTGCGCATGGTCGAAGGCGTACTGCTCGTCGTGGACGCCTTTGACGGGCCGATGCCGCAGACGCGGTTCGTGCTCCGCAAGGCGCTCGAACTCGGACGCACCCCGATCATCGTCATCAACAAGATCGACCGCCCCGGCGCCGATCCGTTGCGGGTGCATGATGAAGTGCTGTCGCTGTTCATCGAACTCGAAGCGACGGAAGAGCAGCTGAACGCGCCGGTGGTGTACGCCAGCGCGAAGCAGGGGCTCGCCACGATGGACATGGATGTCACGCCGGTCGATCTGCAGCCATTGTATCAGACGATCGTCGACACCGTCCCGCCGCCGCCGTCCGATTCCGAAGGCAAGTTTCAGATGCTCGTGTCCACCATCGAGTATTCGGCGTACCTCGGCCGCATGGCGATCGGTCGCGTTGAGCGTGGCATCATTCACCTCGGCGATTCGGTCACGCTGCTGCCGTTCGAGAGCGACAAGCCCATTCAGCGCGGGCGCGTGTCCAAGCTGTACGGCTACGAAGGGCTCGAGCGCGTGGAAATTCAGGAAGCGTCGGCGGGCGAGATCGTGCTGTTGGCCGGCTTCGAAGATGTCGATATCGGCAGCACGCTCACCGATCCCGACCATCAAGAAGCGCTCCCCGGCATCAGCGTGGAGTCGCCCACGATCAGCGTCGACTTCGTGGTGAACAATTCGCCGTTCGCGGGCAAGGACGGCAAGTTCGTCACGTCGCGTCAGCTGCGTGAGCGCCTGTACAAGGAGCTCGAGCGGAACGTGGCGCTCAAGGTCGAAGACAGCGATTCCACCGATGCGTGGAGCGTGTCCGGCCGCGGTGAATTGCACCTCTCCATTCTCATGGAGACGATGCGTCGCGAAGGCTTCGAATTCCAGGTGTCGCGTCCGAAGGTGATTTTGCGCACCGACGACAAGGGCCAGAAGCTCGAGCCGTTCGAAGAGCTCGCGATCGACGTGCCCGAGGAATACCTCGGCACCGTCATCGAGAAGCTCGGCCCCCGCAAGGCCGAAATGATCGAGATGAAGAACCCGGGTCAGGGGCTGGTGCGCTTGCTGTATCGCGTGCCGGCGCGTGGTCTGTTCGGCTACCGCAGCGAGTTCCTCACGGACACGCGCGGCACCGGCATCATGCACCACCGCTTCCTCGAGTACGGGGCATGGGCGGGCCCGCTGTCGGGCCGCTCGCGCGGTGTGCTCGTGTCGATGGAAAACGGCACGATCATCGCGTTCGCCCTGTTCAGCTTGCAGGAGCGCTCTACGTTGTTCGTGACACCCGGTGACGCGGTGTACGAGGGCATGCTGATCGGTGAGAATTCGCGTCCGGGCGACATGGACGTGAACCCGACCAAGGAAAAGAAGCTCTCGAACATCCGCACCAAGTCGACCGACGAAAACATCACGCTCGAGCCGCCCCGGGAGATCACCCTGGAAAGCGCGCTCGAGTATATCGAAGACGACGAGCTCATCGAGATCACCCCGCACAACATCCGGCTTCGCAAGCGCCTCCTCGCCACGAGCGACCGCAAGCGGACCAACCGCGAAACGAAGCGGGATCGCTTGGCGTAGCGACCGGCTGAGCCACCTGCTCAGCCGAGGGCGCGGTGTGAACAGTTCGTGATCGGACTGTTCCGCCACCGTCCGCCTTGCGTGTGCACAATGTTCTGGTAGCGCGCGCACACTTTCGGGTTGCGCGGCGGCGAGC
>CAMBRJ010000143.1 GCA_945870175.1 Gemmatimonas phototrophica | reverse complement strand
CCGACGGAAGATTCGCTGCGGTCGGCGCTCACCACGCTGTCCAAGGTGGTGCAGATCGACTCGGCGCAGCAGGAGCTGGCGGTCCGGCGATTTCGGCGCGCTCGCACTCGGCCGGCGGTGATTTTCAACGATGCCTCGTTTCAGGTCGTGTCGGTGCTGGAAGAGCGCCGTGTCGAATTCCCTGGGCTCATCATTCAGAGCTCACCGAAACGGTACTATCCGGATGGCGCCGCGATGGCGGCGCTGATCGGCTCCACCGGTGAGATCTCCGAAGACGACCTGTCGAAGCCCAAGTACGAGAGCTATAAGGCCGGCCAGCAAGTGGGCAAGACGGGCCTCGAGCTGCAGTACGAGGCACAACTGCGCGGCAAGGAAGGGCGACGGTTCGTGGAGGTTGACGCGCGAAATCGCGTCGTGCGCGACGCTGGCGTGCGAGCGGAAGAGCAGCCGGAGGCACCGCCTCCGTTGCGCACGAACATTGATCTCGATCTGCAGCGCTTTGCGCACGAGTACTTCGGCGATTCACTGCGTGGAGCCGTGGTGGCCCTTGATCCGAAAACGGGTGGCGTGCTTTCGCTGTATAGCGCGCCGAGCTACGACATCAACAAGTTCATCGGCGGGGTGTCGAGCAGCTTTTACGAAAGCCTTCGGGTCGATCCGCACCGGCCGCTCGTGAACCGAGCGCTGACCGGCACGTACGCGCCGGCGTCGACCTGGAAGTTGGCGACGGCGATTATCGGCATGGAGCTGGGGCTCGTGACGATGGACACCCACATGCAAACGCCGTGTACGGGAGGCTACTACTACGGTCGTGTGTTCAAGTGCTGGGACAAGCGCGGTCACGGCGACGTGACACTCGCTCAGGCCATCGCCAAGTCGTGCGACGTCTACTTCTATCAGCTCGGGCTCAAGATCGGTTTGACGCGATTGCTGGCGGGGGGCGTGTCGCTGGGGTTTCGTGACAGCACCGGCGTCGACCTCCCCAACGAGCGCACACCACGCTGGCCCGAAAGCACCGCGTACTTCGATAAGCGCTACGGCGCCCGCGGTTGGAATCGCTCCGTGGTGTTGAGTTTGGCAATTGGCCAAGCGGACAACGCGCAGACGCCGCTCAGTATGGCGCGCTTCTATGCGGCGATGGCCACGGACGGCATGGCTCCAACGCCCCAAGTGGTCGTGCGCGACCCGGAACGCAAACAAATCCTCAATCTCGACAAGGCGCAGCTGGCGAGCGTGCAGTTGGCGCTGGCCGACGTGGTGTCCCGAGGCACGGCCGCCGGCGCACAGATCCAGGGGCTCACCATCGCCGGCAAGACGGGCACCGCCCAGGTGAACGGCCAGCTCGACAACGCCTGGTTCGTCGGATACGCGCCGGCCAACGATCCCAAGATCGTGCTCGCCATTATCATCGAGGAGGGGCTCCACGGCTCCACGGCCGCCCGCGCCGCCACCAAGATGATGGAACGGTATCTCAAGGCGCGGTTGACGATGACCGCCATCGTCAACGACTGAGGCAGCGAGCCCATGGCCGGTATTTCCGTATTGCGTCGTCAAAGCATCGACGTACCGCTGCTCGTGATTGCGTTGCTGCTCACCGGCTTTGGCATCGCCATGGTGTTTTCGGCGGGGCAAATCGACAGTCCGACGCCGATCATCGAAAATGCCTGGAAGCGGCAGCTCGGCTGGTTCGGCGCGGCGCTGATGGCCACGTGGGTCATCTCGCGCGGCTCGGTGCGGTTGATCGAGTGGAGCGCCTGGCCGCTGTACGCCTTGAGTTGCACGCTGTTGCTCCTGGTGCTGTTTGTGGGCACCGGCGCCGGCACGGCGGCGAGTGTGAAGGGCTGGCTGAGCATCGGAGGCGTGCGGATCGGTCAGCCGGCCGAGTTGGCGAAACTCGCCACCACCCTGATGCTGGCGCGAGTGCTCGCGGCCCAGCGTGAGTCGGTTCGTTCACTGGTGGACCTGTGGCGACCGCTGCTCGTGGTAGGCGTGCCGTGGCTGCTGGTGATGGCGCAGCCCGACCTGGGGACCGGCATCGTCTTCATCGGCATCTGCTTCGCCATGCTCTTCTGGGCCGGCGTGCCGTGGCCGCTCCTGCTGTTGTTGGCGAGTCCCGGCATCAGTCTCGTGCTCGCGTTCAGCACGGGCATCTGGGGCGCGTGGTTTCTGATTCTGGTCGCGCTGGTGCTCTGGTACCGCCCGTATCTCCTCGAAGGTGTCGTCATCGTGTTGATGAACGTCATCATGGGTGGCGTGGCGCCAATTCTCTGGGACAAGCTCAAGCCGTATCAACAGAAGCGGCTTCTCGTGTTCCTCGATCCGAATGTGGATCCGCAGGCCTCCGGCTATCACGTGACGCAGAGCAAGGTGGCGATCGGCTCGGGTGGACTCTTCGGCAACGGCTTCACGCTTGGCAGCCAGAAGCGGCTCAAGTTCCTGCCTGAGCGGCACACCGACTTCATTTTCTCGGTGGTCGGTGAGGAGCTCGGATTTATTGGCGTCAGTATCGCGCTGTCGTTGTTTCTCGCGCTCTTCCTGCGGACCACCCGGGTGGCCTCTCGGGCCAGCGACGCCTTCCCGAGTCTGGTCGCCTTCGGATTGGTCTCGGCGTGGTTCGTGCACGTCATGGTCAACGTGGGGATGACGCTCAATCTCATGCCCGTCACCGGCATCCCGCTGCCGTTCTTCAGTTACGGCGGTTCGTTCTTGGTGGTCAGTTGGACGGCGGTCGCCATCCTCCTGCGCATCTCCGCGGAAGGGCGCGGGCAGCCGGACGCGATCGGTCTCTGAGCGGTCGGGACACCGCTTTCGGCTGGGCGCAAGGTCTAGCCTTCGAGGGCCGGACCGCCAACATTACGAGTATATGGCCTGGTTCCGGAAGGAGAAAAAGCCCCGACAGCCGCGACGCGAGCGCCTCGAGATTCCCCCCGACACGTGGGAGAAGTGCGAGGCCTGCGGGCATACGGATATCCGCGACAAGTTTTTGCGGAATCTCAATGTCTGCCCGGCGTGCGATTTCCACCGCCGCGTGCGGGCGTGGGATTACGCCGCGATGCTGCTCGATGAAGGCTCGATCGTCGAAGTGGGAAGTGAGCTGCGTTCCGTCGATCCGCTCGGCTTTCCTGACTATCCGGCCCGCCTCAAGCGGTCCCTCACCAACGCTGGCGACAGCGATGCCATTCTCACGCTCACGGGGCTGCTGGAGGGGCTTCCGGTGGGGATCGGCATCATGGACTTCGCGTTCATGGGTGGCTCGATGGGCTCGGTCGTGGGCGAGAAAATTGCCCGCCTCGGGCAGCGGTCGCTCGAGAAGAAGCATCCGCTGGTGATCGTCTGCGCGTCCGGCGGCGCCCGCATGCAGGAGGGCATTCTCTCCCTGATGCAGATGGCGAAGACCTCGGCGGTGCTGTCTCAGCTGGCGGAACGTCGCATTCCCTATATCTCGGTGCTGACCAACCCGACCACCGGCGGGGTCAGCGCCAGCTTCGCGATGCTGGGTGATGCGATCCTGGCCGAGCCCGGCGCGGTCATCGGCTTCGCGGGTCCCCGAGTGATCAAGCAGACGTTGGGTCAGGACCTCCCCGAGGGCTTTCAGACGGCGGAGTTCCTCCTCGAGAAGGGCATGGTCGACCAGGTCGTGCATCGGAAGGAGTTGCGGGACACGCTCTCACGGCTCATGCGGCATATGACCGGACGTCCCGCGTCGGCGGGGCACGCGCAGGAAAGCTGACCTCGAACCCACTGGCCCCACCGCCGTCCTCGGCGGCTGAGCGGGCCTCGATGGCCGATTCGGCGTACCATGACGCGCTCCGCCGCCTCTTCTCGCGCACTGGCGGCGCGTGGCGTCTCGGTCTCGAGCGCGTCTCGGAATTGCTCGCGCTACTCGGTGATCCCCATCGCTCCTACCCGGTCTTCCACGTGGCGGGAACGAATGGCAAGGGGAGTACCGTCGCCACGCTCGACGCCATGCTGCGCGGGTCGGGACTGCGCGTTGGCCGATATACGTCACCGCACCTCGTCGATTTCGCCGAGCGTGTCGTCGTGGACGGCACGCCGATGCCACATGATGCGATCACCTCGTGGCTGAATCAGTGGGAGCCGGAGATGACGCGCCTGGGCGCCACCTTCTTCGAGGCGACCACGGCCATGGCACTCGACTGGTTCGCCGCGCAGCGGGTCGACGTGGCGATCGTGGAAGTCGGTCTCGGCGGTCGGCTCGATGCCACCAATACGGTGCAGCCGCTCGCTGCCGCGGTGACGCAGATCGGTTTCGACCATCTCGAGTTTCTGGGCGACACCCTGGAGTTGATTGCCGGGGAAAAGGCCGGCATTTACAAGCCTGGCGCGGTGGCCGTGGTCGGCGAGGCGCGGCCGGAGATTTGCGCGCTGCTCACGGCTCGTGCTGATGAAGTAGGTGCCCAGCCCGTATTAGTCACCGGTCGCGACTGGCAGGTACGTGACATTTCCGTCGGTGGTGCCGGCACGAGCTTCACACTCGTGACGTCGGACGGTGAGCGCCGGCTCACGACGCCGCTGATTGGCGAGTTTCAGGCGCACAATGCCTGTGTCGCGCTGGCGATGCTGCGAGGAGCCGGCGGACGATGGCTCGAGATCGAGCGGAATGCGGAGGCCCTGTTGCCCGGCGTACGGCTGGCTGGTCGGTTTCACCGTGCCGATCGGTGGCTTTTCGACGTGGCGCACAACGCGGACGGCGCCGCGACGGTCGTGGCCAACCTGCTCGAGGTCGGAGCGCCGTTGCCGGTGAGCGCCGTCGTGTGCGTGCTGCGAGACAAGGACTGGGCGGGGATTCTTCGGGCGGTGGCGCGGGTGGCCACGCACATTGTGGTCACGATGGCACCCACCGCTCCGGCGGCACGCGCCTGGAATCTGGACGAGGTCTCGGCGTGGGCGGAGGCGGAGGGGGTACCGGTGCAGCGCGTCGACGATTTCGCATTGGCCCTCGGCTCGGCGCGTGAACGGGCGGCCACCGTGCTGGTGACCGGATCATTCCATACGGTCGGCGATGCCATGGAGCGGTTGCAGGTCGATCCGCTCGCTCGGTAACTTTCAAGGATGCCTCCAAAGCTCCTCCCGGGTTTCCGAGATTTCTATCCCGAGCAGTTCGCCGAACGAGCCCACATCTTCGAGACTTGGCGCCGCATCGTGCGGCGCTATGCGTTTCAGGAGTATGATGGGCCGCCGCTCGAACCGCTCGAGCTCTATACGCAGAAGAGCGGCGACGAGATCGTCGGTCAGCTGTTCGAGTTCGTCGACAAGGGCGGTCGCGCGGTCGCGATGCGTCCGGAAATGACGCCGACGTTCGCTCGCATGGTGGGCGCCCGCGCACAGGCGCTGCGCAAGCCGGTGCGCTGGTTCTCGATGCCGCAGCTGTTCAGGTATGAGCGTACGCAGAAGGGACGTCTTCGCGAGCACTTTCAGCTCAACGTCGATATCGTCGGTGAAGCCGACGTGCTTGCCGACGCCGAATTGCTGTCGGTGGCCGTGGAAATCATGGCGGCGTTTGGGTTGACGGCCAGCGACGTGCGGGCACGCGTGAGCGATCGGCGCTTGCTGAACGGATTGCTCGCGCACCTCGCGATCGACGAGTCGACGTGGCCGGCGGTCTACGCTGTGCTCGACAAGCTCGAACGGCAGCCACAGGAGATCTCCGCCGAAAAGCTGGCGGCCGCCGGTTTGCCGTCAGCGACGGTCGAAGCGATTCTTGGGTTCGCGACACTCGATTTCGCGACGCTTCAATCGCGGTACGGACAGGCACCTGACGTCGCGCCGCACGTGGAGCGTTTCGCGCAGTACGTGGCGCACTGCGAGGCGCTGGGGATCGGCGCCTGGTTGCGCTTCGACTTGACGATCGTGCGCGGACTCGCGTATTACACGGGGATCGTGTTTGAACTGTTCGACAACGTGGGCGAGTTCCGCGCGATCTGTGGTGGCGGCCGGTACGACACGCTGCTCACGACACTCGGCGGGACGGACCTCCCGGCGCTCGGATTCGGCATGGGCGATGTCGTGCTTGGCGAGCTCCTGAAGGCGCGCGGACTGATGACGGCACCGGCGCCGGCGGTTGCCCTGTGGATTGCGCAGGCACCCGACAGCGCCTCCTATCCGGCCGCCATGTTGCACACGGCGGCGCGACTGCGGGCCGACGGTCATGCGGTGGAGTTTGCGTTGCGCGAGCAGCGAGTGGAGAAGCAGTTGGAAGCGGCCCGCAAAGCCGGCACGCTCGCCACGGTCGTGGTGGACACGACCGAGGCCGTGCCGAGCTATCGCGCCCGCGCGGCCGGCGCACAGGAAGCAATCGTGCAGACCCTTGATGCCCTGAGCACGTGGGCATCGTCGACGTTGAATCGAACGGATACCAGCCATGAGTGACGATAAGAAGCTGCCCACGCGCGCGGAGAACTTCAGCGAGTGGTACAACGAGTTGGTCCTGCGTTCGGAACTCGCCGACTACTCGCCGGTGCGCGGATGCATGGTCATCCGGCCGCACGGCTACGGCATCTGGGAGCGCATGCAGCGCGCGCTCGACGACATGTTCAAGGCCACTGGCCACGTGAACGCGTACTTCCCGCTGTTCATTCCGGAGAGCTTCCTCTCGAAGGAAGCGGAGCACGTGGAAGGATTCGCACCGGAATGCGCCGTCGTCACGATGGGTGGTGGCAAAGTGCTCGAGGAGCGACTCGTCGTGCGTCCCACGTCGGAGACGATCATCTACTCGATGTTCGCGAAGTGGGTGCAAAGCTATCGCGACCTGCCGTTGCTGTATAATCAGTGGGCCAACGTCGTCCGCTGGGAAATGCGCACGCGTTTGTTCCTGCGCACGATGGAGTTCCTCTGGCAGGAGGGCCACACGGCACACACGACGCATGACGAGGCGGAGGAGGAGACCCGTCGCATGCTGGGTATCTACCGCGAGTTCATGGAAGGCTACATGGCCATGCCCGTGATCACCGGACAGAAGACGAACTCCGAAAAATTCGCCGGCGCGCTCCGCACGTACGCGTGCGAAGCGATGATGCAGGACAACAAGGCGTTGCAGGCCGGCACGTCGCACAACCTCGGGCAGAACTTCGCCAAGGCATTCGACCTCAGCTTTCAGAATGAGCAGGGGGAGCAGGCGTTCGCGTGGAACACCAGCTGGGGTGTCTCCACACGCATGATTGGCGGATTGGTGATGACCCACGGAGACGATGCGGGGTTGCGGTTGCCGCCGAAACTCACGCCGATCCAGATGGTGATCGTGCCGATCTGGAAGACCGACGAAGAGCGTGCCTCCACCGTGGAGATGGCCAAACGCATCGCGGACGA
>CAMBRJ010000142.1 GCA_945870175.1 Gemmatimonas phototrophica | reverse complement strand
AGCGTTTCTTCTCCGTAGAACACCTGGATGTACTGCGCCTGAATCGGCGTGAGACGCCGGACCGCCCAGCTGAGGTGCACGAAGTGCGGCTCGGTGGGCGCGTGCAGTGGCGTCATGCCGATCTCGTTCGGCATGCGATTGGCCTTCTTCGTATTGCAGCTACTGCAGGCGGTCACCACGTTGGTCCATTCGTTGGACCCACCGCGCGAGATCGGAATGAGGTGATCGCGTGTGAGCGACTCCCGGGGCTTGAGCTCCGTGGAGCGGCGCGCGCAGTACTGACACTGGTAGTCGTCGCGGGCAAACAGGAACGTGTTCGTGACCTGCCGACGGAATCGTCGAGGTACGTGCACGAAGCGGGTGAGGCGGATGACCGCCGGGCGCGGAAACGCTTGCCGTTCGGAGCGCACGGGCATGCCCGTGTCGGCCTCGACGATTTCCGCCTTGCCGTCAATCACCAGCCGAAGCGCTCGCCGAAGCGGCACCATCGTCAGGGGCTCATACGACGCGTTCAGTGCGAGACATCCGGCAATCACGCCCTACCCTCCACTCTACGGTGTTAAGGTCGATGGGTCCGCTCCCCGAAGCTTACTCTGCGGTGGAAGCCTGTCGCCACTGCTGCAAGCGGTCGCGCCAGCGCTCGACACGTAACGGGAGGGTCTCATCGCGCTGCAAGACGGCACCATTCACGACCAGCTCGTGTCCCTGCACCGTCACCAGCATCGCCTCCACCTTGCCGGCCAGCGCGTGCACCAGCGCCACCGCCGGATCGAAAAGCGGCTGCGCATCGTCGTGGGTCAGTGGGAACGCCGCCAGATCGGCGTCCTTGCCCACCTCGAGCGTTCCGATGCGCGATCCAAGCCCGAGCGCGTCGGCTCCTCCCCGCGTGGCCAGTGCGAGCGACTCGTGGGCCGAGAGGGCGTCGGGCGTGCCCGCCCGCAGCGACGCCAAGAGCGTGGCCTGACGCGCTTCGCCCAGCAGATCCATGCGATCGTTGCTGGCCACCGAGTCGGTGCCGAGGCCGGTGCGGATGCCGTGGGCCAGCATGCGATCGAGCGGCGCGATGCCGTGGCCAAGCTTCGCGTTGGAGATCGGGCAGTGGACGATGCTCGCGCCGGCATCGGCGATGCGCCGCAGGTCACGGTCGTCCGCCTGGATCACATGGATGAGGAGCGGCTGGGCCGCCAAGACACCGGCCGACTCGAGCAGCGCGATCGGCGACTCGGCCAGCGGCGCTACCGCGATCGCGCGCGCCCGCAACCGGTCGGCGAATGGTCCCGTGCCGTCGCGCACAAACAGCATCTCGGCCGGACTCTCGGCCACGTGCACCGCCATCGGCAGCGACTCGCGGCGCGACCACGCGGCCGTGGCGGCGAACAGGTCGCGCGACACCGAGTAGGGCGCATGTGGCGACACGCCCACTCGCACGAGGGCGGTGTCCTGTGCGCGCGCCTCGAACACGCGGGCTTGGAGCTGCGCGAGCGACGCGTCGCACTGCGCGGGATCCGGGCCAAACACTTCCAGATACCCCACACCGCGCACGCCGTACTCGCGCATCGCGGTGAGTGGTGCGCCGGAATCGGTGGTGTCGGCCAGACAGGTGATGCCGTTGCGCAGCGCTTCCCGGATGCCGGCCCGCGACGCATCGAGCAACACGCTCTCGCTCATGAGATCACGGCGCACCGTAGTAAGCGTGCGCAGCCAGTCGCGGAAATCGAGTCCTTCGAGAAAGCCGCGGAGGAGGGTGAGCTCGAGATGCGAATGCGCGTTCACGAGCCCCGGCAGGAGCACCGCATTCCCCAGAGTCACGGTGCGCAGGGCGCCCGGCGTGACCGTCACGGCACTCGCCGCCCCCACGAACGCGATCCGTCCCGCCTGCACCAGCACCGCACCATGGCGAATCGGCGCCGACGAGATCGGCAGCACCCAGTCCGCGGTGTAGAGCGTACGGTCACTCACGCGGGCGGAATCTTGAACGGGCTCGTCGAGTCGGCCTTGGCCCGCGGCCTGGCGACACTGTCACTCGAGAGCAGCGTGCGTGGCGCCGGATCGGTGCAGGTCCCGGTCGGCTCGGTACCCTGCACGAAGAATTCCGTCGTCAGCGCCGTCATGCAGCTGCTGTTCGCGAGCTGCCCGGTGAGCGCATCGATTTCGCGCACCACCACGCCATCGGGGCGGGGCCAATCGGGCGGCTGCGGCTTGCGGCGATAGACCTCGGTCATGAACGACGCCCAGGCCGGCGACGCCAGTTCACCACCCTGCGCATTGGCCTTGATTTTCTGCGGCTTGTCGAAGCCCATCCAGACGCCGGCCACCAGATCCGCCGTGTAGCCGATGAACCATACGTCGGCCCCGTCGTTCGTGGTGCCCGTCTTGCCGCCAGCGGGCACGCGGAATCCCGAGCTCCAGACGCGCGCACCCGTACCGCGCACCACGACGTCTTTCATCATGCTCACCATCAGCCAGGCTTCTTCGGGCGACAGCACCGCTTCGCGCTCCGTCGTGGGCTGCCACACCACTTTGCCTGCGGCGTTCTCCACCTTGAGAATCGCGTGCGGCGTCGTGCGCAGGCCGAGGTTCGCGAACACCGAATAGGCGGCGATCATCTGCACCGGATAGACGTCGGCCGACCCGATGAAGACCGACGGATACGGTGGGATCGGCGTCGTGATCCCGAACCGTTTCGCCATGGAGATGACGCTGCCGGCGCCCACCGCCATGCCGGTACGGATCGCCGCCAGATTGCGTGACTGATACAGCGCTTTCCGCATGGGCATGTTGCCCTGAAACTTCATGTCGTAGTTCTGCGGCGTCCACGTTTCCCCGCTGAGCTGATCGAGCGAGATCGGCGAGTCGTCGACGATCTGCGCGGGGCTGAACCCCTCGTGCACGGCCGCGGCATAGACAATCGGCTTGAACGTGGACCCCGGCTGACGCAGCGCCTGCACGGCGCGATTGAACTTGGAGTCGCCGAAGTCACGGCCACCCACCAGGGCGCGCACGGCGCCACTGCGCGGATCGACGGCCACGAACGCGCCTTGCAGATACGGTGAATTGGCCGCCCCGCGCTCGCCGCCCTCGGCCGACCGCGCGAGGTACGCTTCGTAGGTCAGATGCGAGTACTTGCCATGCCGTCCCGCTTCGATCGCCTGCAGCTGATTCTCCAGGGCACGCTCGGCGGCCCCCTGCATGTCGACATCGAGCGAGGTGTAGACCTTGTAGCCTTCGTCGTAGAGTCCCTTGCCGAAGTGCTCTTCGAGCTCCTGGCGCACCCACTCCACAAAGTAGGGCGCCACGTCGCCCGACTCGGTGCGTTCGGCCAGCTGCAGCGGATACGCCTTGGCCAACGACGCGTCGGCATCGGTGATCGCCCCTTGGCGACGCATGAGTTCGAGCACCGTGTTGCGACGCAAAATGGCGCGATCGGCGAAGCGGCGCGGGTTGTAGCGTTCGGGGCCTTTGAGCAATCCGGCCAGCACGGCGGCTTCGGCCACACTCACGTCGCGCACGGGCTTGCCGAAGTAGCGCTGCGACGCGGTTTCGACGCCGTACGCCCCGTTCCCCAAGTACACCTGATTCAGGTAGAGCTCAAGGATCTTGTCCTTGGGATACCGCTGTTCGATGGCGCGAGCCACGCGGGCTTCCTTGATCTTGCGCAGCAGCGTCTTCTCGCGCGAAATGCGATCGGAGAAGACATTGCGGGCCAATTGCATCGTGATCGTGGAGAAGCCCTGCGCGTACCGGCCGGCTTTCACATTGCGCGCGAGCGCACCGAACACGCGGAAGTAGTCGATCCCCGAGTGCGAATAGAAGCGGCGGTCTTCGGTGATGACGACCGCGTCGCGCACGTGCTTGGGAATGTCCTGCAAGCGCACCAGGGTGCGACGCTCGAGCCCGAGTTCCGTGATGAACCGGCCGTCGGCGGCGTACACTTTGGAGGTCTGGCGGGGGACATACTGCTCGAGCGAGGCGATCGACGGGCAGCGCCCATCGCGGCAGATGACGCTCCAGGCGCCAAGCAGCCCGCCGGCACCGACCATGCCGCCGAACATTCCAACCACGAGCAGCCACCCCAGCCACGGGCGCCGCGAGAGAACGGAGGAGAGAGCCATAGGTTGCCTGAAGGCTACCCGCTCGTGCGGGGGCGCGCCAAGAGCCGGACCGGCGATACCTTGTGAGAATGTCCGAGCCATCAGCCCCGATTTCCGAACTCGCCTGGCGCGAGCTGCTGTTCCAGCACACCGAGGGCCTTCCGGCCGCCTTCGCGGCGGGGCAGGTCACCGGCTACTGCGGGTTCGACCCCACGGCGTCGAGCCTGCACGTGGGCAACCTCGTCCCCGTCATGGGACTCGTGCACCTGCAACGGGCCGGCCACCGTCCCATTGCCTTGGTGGGCGGCGGCACGGGCATGATCGGCGACCCCAGCGGCCGGAGCAGCGAACGCACGTTGCAGACGATGGCCACGATCGCCGAGAACGCCGACGCGATCCGGCAGCAGCTGGCCAAGTTCCTGGACTTCGAGGGACCGAACGCGGCCAAGCTGCTGAACAACGCCGATTGGCTCGCCAAGCTGTCGCTGCTCGACTTCCTACGCGATACCGGCAAGCACTTCTCGATCAACTACATGCTGGCCAAGGACTCCGTGAAGTCGCGGCTCGAGACCGGGCTGTCGTTCACCGAGTTCTCCTACATGCTGCTGCAGGCCCACGACTTCCTCGAGCTGCATCAACGCGAGGGGGTGACGCTGCAGATCGGCGGCAGCGATCAGTGGGGCAATATCACCGCCGGGCTCGAACTGATTCGTCGCACCACCAATGGCGACGCCAACGCGCTCACCTTCCCGCTGATCACCAACGCCGACGGCACGAAATTCGGCAAGAGCACGGGTGGCGGTTCGGTGTGGCTCGATCCCGCGCGTACGTCGCCGTACAAGTTCTATCAGTTCTGGATCGGCGCCGACGACCGCGACGTGTCGCGCTACCTGCGCTTCTTCACGCTGCTGGATCGCGACACCATCGAAGCGCTCGATCAGTCGGTGCGCACCACGCCCGAAAGGCGCGAAGCACAGCGCGCGCTGGCCACCGAGGTGACCACGCGCGTGCACGGAGCCGAGGCGGCGCGCGTGGCGCAAGAAGTGTCGGCACTGCTGTTCGAAAAGGCCGACCCGCAGGGGTTGTCCGACGCGGCGCTCGACGCGCTGCGCCTCGAGATTCCGTTCGCGACGTACGCGGCTTCGGCGGACGGTCCAGCGCTTTCCGAGGGGATCGACGTATACGAGTGTCTGACGGCACTCGGCCTGGCCGCGTCGCGCGGGGCCGCGAAGCGGCTGCTTGAACAGGGTGGCGTCAGCATCAACGGCACGAAGCTGTCGGCCGCCGATCGGCTCGTCGGTGAAGACCGCTTGCTGCGCGGCCGTCATCTGCTGCTCAAGAAGGGCGCGCGCGAGTTCGGGCTGGTGCAGGTCCCGTAAGCGCGCGCGACACGCTCCGTTCCGGCAGATATTCACCCCTCCGAGTACCCAACCGCATGGACAAGTCGAAGCTCCCGAGTCGCCACACGACCGTAGGCCCCGAGCGCGCACCGCATCGCTCGTACTACTACGCGATGGGCCTCGACGAAGCGCAAATCGCACAGCCGATCGTGGGCGTCGTTTCCAGCTGGAACGAGGCGGCACCGTGCAACATCTCGTTGCGCCGTCAGGCCGACGCCGCCAAACGCGGCGTCACGGCCGCCGGCGGTACGCCGCGCGAGTTCACCACGATCACCGTGACCGACGGCATCGCGATGGGGCACGCCGGCATGAAGTCGTCGCTGGTGAGCCGCGAAACGATCGCCGACTCGGTCGAACTCACGGTGCGCGGGCACACGTACGACGCGCTGGTCGCCATCGGCGGCTGCGACAAGGCCCTGCCCGGGCTCATGATGGCGATGGTGCGGCTCGATGTGCCGTCGGTGTTCCTGTACGGCGGCTCCATCATGCCGGGGCGCTATCAGGGGCGTGATGTCACGGTGCTCGACGTGTTCGAGGGCGTGGGCAAACACTCCGCCGGCAAGATGACGCTCGAGGAGCTCACCGCACTCGAGAAGGTCGCCTGCCCCGGCGCCGGCTCCTGCGGCGGACAGTACACGGCCAACAGTATGGCGTACGTGTCGGAAGCGATCGGGCTCGCGCTGCCGGGTTCGGCCAGCCCACCGGCGGTGCTCGAATCGCGTGATATCTACGCCGAACGGGCCGGCGAAGCGGTGATGCGCCTGCTGCGCGACGGGCCACGTCCGCGCCAGATTGTGACGCGCAAGTCCCTCGAGAATGCAGCGGCGGTGGTGGCGGCAACCGGCGGTAGCACGAATGCCACGTTGCACCTGCCGGCCCTCGCCCACGAAGCCGGGATCGCGTTCGACCTGTTCGACGTGGCCGAAGTGTTTGCGCGCACGCCGCTGTTGGCCGACCTCAAGCCGGGCGGCAAGTACCTCGCGAGAGACGTGCACGAGATCGGCGGTGTGTCGATCATTCTCAAGGCGCTGCTGGACGGCGGCTATCTGCACGGCGATTGCATCACGGTCACGGGGCGCACGCTGGCCGAGAATCTGGCCGATGTCGTGCTGCCCGAGGGGCAGGACGTGGTGATGCCAGTGTCGCGCGCCATTTCGATGACCGGCGGCCTGGTGGGCATGCGCGGCAACCTCGCCCCCGATGGCGCGATCGTGAAGGTGGCCGGGCTGCAGACGCGGGTGTTCACCGGTCCGGCGCGCGTCTTTGACAGTGAAGAAGACGCTTTCGCCGCGGTGACCGAACGCCGCTACGAGGCCGGCGACGTGCTCATCATTCGCTATGAAGGCCCGCGCGGCGGTCCCGGCATGCGCGAGATGCTGTCCACGACGTCGGCGATTTACGGGCAGGACATGGGCGACAAAGTCGCGCTCATCACCGACGGCCGATTCAGCGGTGCCACGCGCGGCCTGTGCATCGGCCACGTGGGCCCGGAAGCGGCGCTCGGTGGACCGATCGGGCTGCTGCGCGACGGCGACATCATCGACATCGATGCGAACGCCGGCACGATGTCGGTGCGGCTATCCGACGAGGAACTCGCCGCACGCCGCGCGGCATGGGCACCACGTCGTCACGACTTTCAGTCTGGTGCCATCTGGCGCTACGCGCAAACCGTGAGCCCGGCGCGCTACGGCGCGGTGGTGCATCCCGGCGGGGCGGCGGAGACGCACAATTATTTTGACAGTTAGGGGCGATTGGATAGCAACAAAAGTGGAAACGGCTACGCAAACTCCCTAGGGAGCAGGGGGGAGGGTTTCAGGGGGCAGGGAAGAGGTGAACCGCGC